>NZ_JBHYVA010000002.1:26181-52089 GCF_042750055.1 Streptomyces sp. NPDC059456 | reverse complement strand
ACCGTGTCCCCCAGGGACAAGAACTCCGCCCGCGTGATGCTCGTCCGGGCTGGTCTCGTACCCGGCTAGTGCTGATCTTGTAAGACCTGCACCCCGCCGGGAGTCAGGCGAAGTGAGCTAGGAATCCCCCTCGTTTACGAGGGGGAGGAGTCAATCCGTATCCCAAGGACCGTAGGCCTTGCGGCAGTCCGTTGCCGTCGTACGACAGCGCCACCGCCGCCGCGGTCCTTCGAGCCAAGCCGGTGGACACCGGGCGCGTTCGCCATGCCCCTGAGATCTTCGGGGCCCTGCTGGACGCGGGTCCGCTGGCCTTCCGGCAGGCGGCCCAGCTGCACAACCTCACCTTCCGACGGCCGGGGCGCATGCAGGCCGCATGCGCCCCGCTTTGGCTGCGTCACGCCGGCCCCACAGCTCTGCCGCGCATTCTCGCCCTCATGACACCGCACCTCGGTGACTACGGGATCGGCGAGTACTACTCGGAGGGCCTGGCACGCATGGGCCGACACGCGATGCCCGCGCTGCCGTCGTTGACGGCGCTGATCGAGCGGCGTACCCGTATACCGGTCAACGACTCCACGCGGGACGGCGAGACGATGCTGGACGAGCGCCTGCTCGCTGCCGCGATCGACGCCCGGCGCGCGATCCTCGCCGACACCACTCCCTGATCATCACCACCGCTCCACCCCGCCCAGGAATCCGCAGCTCGGACCATGCGGCCGGCGCGTCACCGGATGACCACGCCTGCGGGGTTCCGCCTGGCATCCTCGCGTCTTGCCCGGTGCCAGCCATCTGCCCAGTGGCGGCCGAGGGCCGGGGTGTCGTGACCGGCCCGGGCCAGGATCCTGTCGTGTCCACGCCGGAAGGAGCCCTTGACCCGTGTTGGCTCCCTCTGGGCCACCACCCGCACCCTCGGATGGACGTGGCATCGGCCCCACCTGCCTGCCCAGCCCGGATACGAGGTGGTTGGCCAGGCCCAACTGTCGTGCGTGGGTGATGTCGGCACGGCTTGCCGACCGAGCCAGACTGCGGAAGAGGAGCCTGTCGGCCGGGGCTCCGGTGGTCGATGGCCTCGGCGAGGCTGCGCTGTGTGCGGGTCAGCGGGCGATCGAGATCGCGAAGGGGGCGAATCCGCCGGAGCGGATCACGTGCGGGACGAACAGTATCGCGGCCTCCGTGGCGCGGGCGGTGTCGAGCAGGTCGGCGTCGGAGGCGGTGACGTCGGGCGTCTGAAGGGTTTCGGACACGGCAGTACTCCCGTTGTGAGGAGGGGGTGATGCGGCCGGTCGGCCGAGTGGTGCGGCCTGTCCTGCGCTTGCGTTTCGAAGGCATAGAGCCCTTTGATTAACTTCAAATGCACGTCAAGCACGGCTAGGATTACTCGCATGCAATTGGATTTGAATCTGCTCGCCGCGCTCGACGCGCTGCTGGAGGAGGGAAGCGTGGCCGGGGCGGCCGCGCGCCTGCACGTCACCGCCCCCGCCATGAGCCGGAGTCTGGGCCGGATCCGGCGCACGACCGGGGATCAGATCCTGGTGCGCACCGGCCGCACGATGACCCCGACGCCGTATGCGATCGCCGTCCGGGAGCAGGTGCACGAGCTGCTGCACCAGGTCCAGGGGGTGCTGGCGCCGAGCCGTGAACTCGATCTGGCGACGCTGGAGCGCACGTTCACGCTCCGCTGGCACGATTCGCTGGTCGCCTTGAGCGGCCCCGCACTGCTCGCGGCGGTGCGCGCGCAGGCGCCGGGCGTGCGATTGCGCTTCGTTGCGGAATCGAGCGTCGACACCCCCAAGTTGCGGCGGGGCGAGGTCGACCTGGAGGCGAACGCCAACCGCCCGAGCGCACCGGACGTCCGTGCCGAGAACGTGGGTGAGACCCGCCTCGTCATCGTCGTCAGGCGGGGACACCCCCTCACCCGCGTGAAGACCGTCACCGCGAAGCAGTACGCCGCCGCTGAGCACATCACCGTCTCGCGACGGGGAAACCTCGGCAATGCCCTCGACGACGCCCTCGCGCAGCTTGGCCTCACCCGCCGCGTGGTGGCGACCGCGCCCACCGAAGCTGCCGCGCTGGAGTTCGCGCGCGGTTCCGATCTCCTGATCAGCGTCCCCGAAGCGACCACGCGGTCCGCGGTCGCCGACCTCGGTCTGGTCGTACTGCCCCTCCCGCTCGAACTGCCTTCGGCGCCGGTGTACCTGTCGTGGCATCAGCGCTACGACACCGACCACGCCCACGCCTGGCTGCGCGGGCTGGCGCGCACCGCGCTGGCCACCTGCGGAGCGTCGTAGCCACCGCAGTCCGGGCAGCTCCAGCCGTACGGCCACGCCACCACGCTGGTGCAGCACGGCCGGCCGCTGTGGACCCGCAACGACTTCGGGTTCGCGGGAAGTCGGCGCGATGTCGTGCGAAACGCCCCCCCCCAGCGGCCGGCTCCGGGCAGCGTGGGTGCATCGGGCAGGGCGCCGCTCACGTGTGCATGCGGGCGCCCTTGAGGACTTTGTCCACGGCGTTGCGGGGCCCGTGGACGGCGACCCCGACCAGGTCGAGCTGGTCCCTGCCCACTGCCGCCACTGCCGCCCGGTTGGCGCGGTCGTGGCCCGTGCCGAACAGGTCCGAGGTGAACACCGCGATCGGCAGTCCGCGGCGCACTGCCCGCTCGTGCGCCGCCGTCACCGTTTCCTTCCCGCCCTCGAACACCAGAACGGGCTGGCGGAACATCGGCAGGTAGGCGGTGCCGTCGGCGTCCCGGTACGGCCCGCCGACCAACTCGGGGAGGACCGTTCCGAGGCCGCTGACGAGAAATGCGGTGACGTTCAGCCGCTGCCACGTCTCCAGGTCGTCGCGCAGCAGCACCGCGATCTTGGTGTCGAAGCGCACGGGCACGTCCGCGCCGCCCGCCTCGGCCTGCTCGTCGTTCTCGTTCTTCGTCTCGTTGCTCATGCCTCGAGACTGCCGGGCCCGGCCTCGCGCGGTCTTGTACGTTCTTTGCGTGCAGCTCCGGCAGGAAGTCTCAGCCTGGCGCCCGCGGGTCGCGGGTGTCGTCGAGGTCTTCCACGCCCGCTTCACCGCCCACGCGTACCCCATGCACGTCCACGACGAGTGGACCCTGCTGATCGTCGATGACGGCGCCGTCCGCTACGACCTGGACCGCCACCGGCGCGGCACCCCGGGCGGCACCGTGAGCCTGCTCCCGCCGCAGGTTCCGCACAACGGCTCCGCCGCCACCTCGCACGGGTTCCGCAAGCGCGTCGTCTACCTCGACACGACGGTGCTGGACGAGCGCTTCATCGGCGCCGCCGTGGACGGTCCGGACCTCGCCGACCCGGTCCTGCGCCGGCGCGTCGGGCAGCTCCACCGGGCCCTGACCTCTCCCGGTGACGCATTCGAGGCGGAGAGCCGGCTGGCACTGATCGGCGAACGGCTGCGCGTACTGCTCCGGCCGCGCCTCGAACTCCCCGGCGGCCACACCGCATCGCCCGGTGCCGACACCCGCCACGGCGTGGCGCGCAGCCTGCGCGAACTCCTCGACGAGCGGGTGGTCGCGGGCGTCACCCTGCCGGAAGCGGCCAGTCTGATCCAGGCCCACCCCGCCCATCTCGTCCGCTCGTTCAGCGCCGCCTTCGGCATCGCCCCGCACCAGTACCTCGTCGCGCGCCGGGTCGCCCTGGCCCGCCGGCTCCTCCTCGATGGCCGGCCGGCCGCCGAGGTGGCGGTCGAGGCGGGATTCCACGACCAGTCCCACTTCACGCGGCACTTCAAGCGAATCGTGGGTACCACCCCCGGGCGCTACGCCCGCCCCACGGTGTCCTGTCGCTGAGGATTCCCAGCAGACCGTCCCGGCGGCTCGACGAGAGGTCCGAGGCGATGTCAGGCCCAGGCTCGTCGCAGTGCCCTGGCGATGCGTTCCGTGGCGTCCCGGGCGTCGGGGATGGCCGCCGGCATGCGGAGGAACGGGTGGGTGTGACCGTCATGGGACTCGTGTCGCCGCCCAGTGCGCCGATCTCCCTCGTCACCCACTGCGCGGCCGTCGGGGACGTCCTCGACGGCGGCCGGGAAGGGGTGCTCGGGCGCGAGCGGGCAGTCGATGCTGACCACCAGGGATCCGGCAGGTTGCACAGGTCCCGGGCCCTCGTGTCGGATCCGGCGGCGCTGTCCACCGTCCAGCCGCCGTGGATTCAGATCAGGACGGGGTGGGGGCCCTCTCCTTCGGGCCGGTACAGCGTGACGGGCACCCCGTCGGCGATGGCTTCCTCCGTGCGGGTGACTCGGGCGGGCTCGCCCACGAGAGCGGTCAGCATCTGCTCGGACGCCTGCGCGCGCCCCGTGTACGGAGAACTCGTCGAGCGGGGGCACGCCGGGCTGGTCGGCGCCGAGATCAGGGAGGAAGCCGTCGAGCCGTACGGCCCGCTCGCGGAGCGGCGCATCCGGAGGGTTCCGCACACCGCACCGGAGATCATTCCGGCTGCGCACCCGCCTCCGTGCCGAGCTCGGGGGTTAGGGGCTGCCGGAAGCCCGCACGGGGCCCGAGGAGGTGCGGCCGGGTCGGCCGGCCCGCACGGCCCGGAGCCGTGTCTCCGCGCTCGCGAGCAGCATGTCCAGGGCGACCGGGTAGGCGCTGTGGTTCATCCGGGCGGCGAGCAGTCGCCCGGTGGCGGCGATGTGCGGGTATTCGTCGGCCGGCAGCCGGGCGTAGGTGGACTCCCACTGCCCTTCGTCGGAGGTCCGGGAGGGCTCGGACAGGGCGAGGGCGCCGGCGTCGAGGGCCGCGAAGGCCAGGCTCTGGTCGGTGAAGGCGTGGTAGATCAGGACCGCCTCCGGGTCGGGGAAGCCCGCGGTGCGCAGGATGCCGAGCACGGCCTCGTCGGCGGCGATCTCACGGGGCCGGCCGGTCACCCGGCCGGCGGTCAGTACGGCCGCCTGCGGGTGCGAGAGGTAGGCGCCGTGGATGCGCAGGCCGAGTTCGCGCAGGTCGTGACGCCACTGGCCGGTGACCGTCCAGCCGTCGAGGGCCCGGCCGATCAGCTCCTCACCGATGGCGAGGGTGAGGGCGTCCATGCCGTCGAAGTACCGGTAGAGGGTGCTGGGATCCGCACCCAGAGCGGCGCCGAGCCGGCGCACGGACAGGCCCGCACTGCCGTGCTCGCGCAGCATGCGCAGCGCGGTTTCGACGATCAGCCGCTCGGACAGGACGACGCCCTGCCGGGTGGGGCGTCGCCGCCTGCGGGCCTCCTCGGGGACCACGGGCTTTGCCATCGGACATCCCTCTCCTTATGCCAACACCATTGACCTTATCCTGCGGCCCCGGCTTTCATCCCTCCCACGAGTCGCGGATCTCCGCGGACCTCACCGAGAGAGGGTTTCGTCATGCGTGTTCTGCTTGTGGGCGCAGGTGGCGTCGGTACCGCGATCACCCGGATCGCGGCCCGCCGGGACTTCTTCGACCGTTTCGTGGTCGCCGACTACGACCTGGCCCGTGCCGAGGCGGCCGTGGCCGCGCTCGGCGAGGCCGGCGGCCGGTTCCACGCGCGCCGCGTCGATGCCTCGGACCAGGCGGCGGTGACCGCGCTCCTCACCGAGGAGCAGTGCGACGTACTGCTCAACGCCACGGATCCGCGGTTCGTGATGCCGCTGTTCGAGGCGGCGCTCGCGGCGGACAGCCACTACGTGGACATGGCGATGTCCCTGTCCCGGCCACACCCCGGCCGGCCGTACGCGCAGTGCGGGGTCAAGCTCGGCGACGAGCAGTTCGCGCGGGCCGGGGCCTGGGAGAAGGCGGGGCGGCTGGCTCTGGTCGGCATGGGCGTGGAGCCCGGCCTGTCGGACGTCTTCGCCCGGTACGCGGCCGACGAGCTCTTCGACGGGATCGAGGAGATCGGCATCCGCGACGGGGCGAACCTGACGGTCGAGGGCCACGAGTTCGCCCCGTCCTTCAACATCTGGACGACGATCGAGGAGTGCCTGAACCCGCCGGTGGTCTACGAGCGGGACCGCGGGTGGTTCACCACCGAGCCGTTCAGCGAGCCGGAGGTGTTCGACTTCCCGGAGGGCATCGGCCCGGTCGAGTGCGTCAACGTCGAGCACGAGGAGGTGCTGCTGGTCCCGCGCTGGGTGGACGCGCGACGCGTCACCTTCAAGTACGGCCTGGGCGAGGACTTCATCGGCAAGCTGAAGACCCTGCACGCGCTGGGCCTGGACTCGACGGAACCCGTCACGGTGCGCGGCGCCGACGGTGACCCCGTACGGGTCTCCCCGCGCGACGTGGTGGCGGCGTGCCTGCCCGACCCGGCCGCGCTGGGCGACCGGATGTCGGGCAAGACCTGCGCGGGGACCTGGGTGAAGGGCACCAAGGACGGCCGACCTCGCGAGGTGTACCTGTACCACGTGGTGGACAACCAGTGGTCGATGCGCGAATACGGTTCACAGGCCGTGGTGTGGCAGACCGCGGTCAACCCGGTCGTGGCGCTCGAGCTCATGGCCGGCGGGGTCTGGGCGGAGCCGGGCGTACTCGGCCCGGAGGCCCTTCCGCCGCGCCCGTTCCTGGAACTGCTGACCGCGTACGGTTCCCCGTGGGGCATCCGCGAACAGGGCTGACCGGAGCCTCCCGGCGCCGCGGGCGGATGAGACGCACGGGTTGCGCGCAGACCTGGAGGGCGTTCGCCGAACGGCGCCACGAGCCTGGCAGAGCTGCTGCGCCGAAAGGTCGGCCCGGCCGCGTGGACGGCGGCGAGCAGGCAAGATCCACCTCGCCTGCGACTGATCCGGCCGACCACAGGCCTTCGTGGTGCCCGTTCGGAGACGACACGGCTCGTGGCACGGCATGGGTGACCGCCGCGCCCGGTGCGTACGCAACCGGGCGTCGCCGAAATCGTGACCCGCTGATCAGGCGAGGCCGAGGCGGCTCGGTCCGGCACCTGCGCCTGCGCCTGCCCCGTCCTGCGACAACGGGCGGAAAGTCGCAGGTGGGCGACGTGCGCGTGCTTCAGGCGGTGCGGGGTCGGACGGGCCGCCCGACACTGGACGAGGAAGGCACACACGTTCTGCGGCATCTTGGAGGTCGCATGCGAACGCCCATCGCCCGCCGAGCCGGGCTCTGCATGGCGGCTGCGGCCGCCGTCGCACTGTCCACGACCGTGACCAGTCCGGCGTCGGCCGCCTACGGCAAGGTCCAGGTGGTGCTCGGCACGCCCGAAGGCGGGTCCGCGCTGACCGCACCTCGCAAGGTCATCGAAAACCCCGTGGATGACCACTGCTACACCGTCAAGGAAGTCTTCCCCGACGCCCCCGAGGGAAGCACCTTCCTGTCCGTCCACAACGGCAACACCAACCCGATCTACATCTACGAGACCGACGCGTGCTCCGGAGCACCCGCCGACGCCACCCCGCTGAGCGTCGGCATGGGCGTGATCGGCCGCCCCCTCCTCTCCTTCAAGGTCAAACCAGGCCCGGAAGTCCCGTCCATGCCCACCTCCTTCCCGACGAGCCAACCCTGACCATCCTCAGGAGAAACCGGCCCGGGCGACCACAAGGCACTCGCGCCGGCCTCCCGCTCCGGACGGTCGCGCTCTGCCCGGTCCGTGACGGCGGCCCTGCGGGACGACGGCGGTACGGCTTCGAGGCAGCCTCTGTACGGGCCCTGCTGTCGTCGGCGATCTCTGACCGTGGATGGCGTCACGTGTGGCGGCCGGTGCCTCCGCCTCCGTGGACTGCCGAGCCCTTGCCGTTGTCCGGCCTCACCACCCGTGCTGATGGTTGATCACATCAACGGACGGGGCCGGGTATCTGCCCACCCCGGATACAGGTCTTGGTCACCGCTCGCGTGGGTGTGTCAGCGCTGGTTACCAGCGATCAGGTAAGCCGGACGACCTGCGGGACGGATTTCCCGCCCCGCGGCCGCGGGAGGCGAGCACGGCGACGCAAATCGGCTCCGTGATACGTTCCATGGCCAAGGGGCATACATGGAGCAGGCTTCGAACGCACGCGAGGAACTGGACCGGCTGGCCCAGTCCCTGCGCAAGCAACTGGTCGCGCTCATCACCGATTTGACCGTGCGTGTCCACCTCCGTCGGCTGACCCTCGACGAGCCGAAGGTTGCCGACCGGCAAGAGCCTCCGCGCTACCACTATTCGACGGTCTACCAAGGCAATCGTCCGGCGACCGCCACCGCTGCCGAGACGGCCTCCCGTGCGGTCTTCCTCCTCCGCGCGGCCGGTTGGGACGTCACGACGTCACAGGAGGACGACGACGGGATCCTCTGGACAGTGATCGTCGCTCACCGGGACGGCAACGGCATCCGCATCCTCACCAGCGACGACACACCTGCCGTGGCGTTCCGCGCACAGACGCCGGCGCTGGCACTGTGCCCGCCACAGCCAGTCCGGCAGCCGGAGCCCGGGCCGGCGCCGGAGCGAACGCCGGAGACCATCACACCCGGGTACGTCCTCTGCTACGAGTGCGACGGCCTCGGCCTGTGTCCCGGATGCGGAGGTCGCGGCTGGGTGCTCGGCGAGCTCGACCGGCGGCGCCGATGCAGCGAATGCGGCACAAGGAAGGTCTGCCCCATCTGCCGGGGAGACGGTCAGTTGAGCGCCTCCGGTTTGTCGGATTACCAACGCGGCTATTACCCGGGACTGGACGAAAGCTGACTGGGAAGTCTCCATCAAGCCGGTCCCTGCCGGATGCCCGCGGTCGCCCGCAGGCGGCACCACGGTCAACACCCGTGAAAATCCGGCCACCATCTGGCTGACGGGCGGCTTCGTCGCGCCGCGGAACCAGGAGACCGTGAGCTGCGCATCGGAACTGCCGATGACCGTGCCCGGCTGTGGCCGGCTCGCCCACGGAGGACACGTGCCGCAGGACGTCGAGTTCCACCTCCCCTTCCCGGCCGTGGTCAGCCCGGATCTGGAGGGCGCGCGGCAGCGGAATCTCGCGTGGGTGCGACGTATGGGTCTTGTCGGGGAGGGCCCCTCTCTGCGGTGGTACACGTCGTGGGACATGCCGCTCCTGGCCGCCAGCGGCTTCCCCTACGCCCAGGGGCCGGCCTTGGACCTGTGCGCGGACGCGATGGCGTTCTTCTTCGTCTTCGACGACCAGTTCGACGGCCCCCTCGGACAGGACCCGGCTCGTGCTGCGGCCGCATGCCGGCAGCTGATCGACATTGCGCACGGCGCCGCCCCGCCCGCAGGCGCGGATGCGTGCTCGCGGGCGTTCGCCGACCTCTGGGCGCGCAGCCGCGACGGCGCACACCCGGGCTGGGTCGCCCGCAGCGCGCACGAGTGGGAGTACTACTTCGCCAGCCAGGCCCACGAGGCGATCGGCCGGCTCCGCGGGACCCCCGCCGACATGGAGACCTACCTGCAGGTCAGACGAGGCATAGCCGGCACCGACCTCCCCCTGTCCCTGGGCGAGCGGGCCGCCGGCATCGCCATCCCCGCGGCCGCCCTCCACAGCCCCCAGCTGCGCATCATGCGCCAGGCAGCCGTCGACGTCACCCTCATGTGCAACGACGTCTACTCGCTGGAGAAGGAAGAAGCCCGCGGCGACATGGACAACCTCGTCCTCGTCATCGAGCACATCCGCCGCTGCACCCGCGACGAGGCGGTCGCGGGTGCGCGCAGGGAAGTCCACCAGCGCGTGGAGAGGTTCCGTGAACTCGCCCTGCAGGTGCCCGCCCTGTGCGCACAACTCGCACTGACAGACCGGGAAGCAGCCGGCGTACGCACCTACGTCGGGGTCATGGAAGCCTGGATGAGCGGCTACCACACCTGGCAGACCCGGACCCGCCGTTACACCAGCGCACTCCAGACCATGCCCACCACCGGTCCCGGCTACTTCGACGAAATCCTCCGGGCGTAGGTCGACCGCGGCCGTCAGGGACCGGTGTCTCCCGAGTGGGAGCAGAGGCGGACCCCAGGCCGACACCGGGGAAGCGCAACGCGCAGATCCTCCGTCAGCCGGTATGCGGGCCAAGCCGACCTTGCCCGGCGCCCGTCAGCTCAGCAGCCGGTCCTGGACCAGCCGCATCACCTCGGCACGGCTGCGGGTGCCGTGGTCGGCCGCTATGAAGTATTCACCGATCCGTACGGAGAAGACGAACATGCAGCGGACCTCGACCTCGTCCTCGTCAGGGCAGAACGCGCTGAACAGCGAACGCAGATAGTCCATGCGACGGTTGTCGACGCGCCGCAGCCGCCCCGCGACGGACTCGTCACGCCGGGCCCAGTCCCGGATCGCGAGTTCGGCCGCGACACCCGTCGTCGGCCCGTCGGCGGCCGCGGCGATCGCGAACAGCCGCTCCAGCTTGGCGCGGGGCTCTCCGCCTTCCCTCTCGACCTCTTCGATCACGGCCTCCGCGGCCGCACGCTCCCAGGCGTCGAGCATCTCCCCCAGCAGCGCGTCGCGGTTGCGGAAATACCCGTAGAAGCCGCCTTTGCTGACTCCGAGCGCCTGCGCAAGCGCCTCGATCCGGACGGCCTCGGGGCCGCCGGAGGCGAGCGCCCGCAGGCCCTCCTCGATCCACTTGCCGCGTGGTGTGCGGGCCACGCCCACGATGTGCCTCCCTCGCGCCCCCCGTCTATACGGTGCCGTATAGACAGGTGCTAACCTTCTGCTATACGGCATCGTATAGACAGGGGCACGCTCGTGAGACTCCCGAAATCCGCGCACAGCTCCCGACCTTGGCGAATCCACGAGATCGCCGGCGACTTCCACATCGAGGACGTCTGGGAACTCCCGACACCGGGCGGGCCCGACGACCTGGCCCTGCTCGTAGACCAGTTCGCACACGGTGACGGCGACCCCGCCCCCTCCCCGTGGGGCGGGCGCTCTTCGCGATCCGCCGGAGACTCGGAGCCGTGTTCGGCTGGGACAAACCGTCCGACGGCATCGGCGCCAGGGTGGCGACCCTGCGCGACCGGCTCCCGGCCGACCTGCGCGAAGGCCCCCGGGGGCCGGACCTCACGTCCGTTCCGTTCACCTCCGTCTTCCTGACGCATGACGAATGGGCGGCGGAAACGGCCAACCGGACCGTGCACGGAGTGCTGCACATCGGCTGGGTCCCGGACGGGGCGGGCGGCCATCACGGCCAGATGGCGGTGCTCGTGAAGCCGAACGGCCGGCTCGGCGCCCTCTACATGCTGGGCATCAAGCCCTTCCGCCACCTCGGCGTGTACCCGGCGCTGATCCGCAGCATCGGGCGTGAATGGCAGAAGGGCGCTGCCGCCCGCGGGGCGGGCGCAGCCTGAGGAGCGTTCCGGAGGACCCGGACCGGGCCACTTTGCCCGTGTGTGTGGGCGGGTGCGGCTGAGCCGACCGGGCACGCCCTCTGACGGTGAGCGTCCTGCGGGCTCTCGGCTGGCTCCGCGTGCGCTCGGGCCGTGTCGCCGAGGCGTCCCGTGCGGCCGTACGAGGGAACTCGTCACGCCCCTTGCGGCAGCCGGCCGACCGGCGGAGGCCGGCCTGCCGGCACGGCGGGCCGCGGCGGTCGACCCGCTCTTCCCTGGCACGGCAGGACGCGACGGAGCCGTCGCCGTCCCGGACGAGGACTGACGGGCGGGGTCCCGGGGTGGGTGCAGCCGTTGCGGCAGTAGCCGCCGCAGCCCGTCATCCTTGGTGCGAGGAAAGGGTGAAGTTGCTGTAGCCGCCGCTGTCCGTGGTGGCCGGTGAGGGGCTGTACACGGTCCCCGTGTCGGCTTGCCGTCCTTGGAGGGGAAGCGCGTCGTAGGCCGAGAGCGGCGCACCGTCGACGGTGACGTAGGAGAACGGAACGTTCACGACCTTGGGCCAGGTCGAACCCAGAGTGAGGACGTGTGGACGCTCCACGATGATCTCGGCGCTCTCCGAGCGGGCCGCAGGTGCCCTTTTGGTCAGGGTCTGGCGTTGTCCGGGGCGGGAGAGGTTGTCGATGGTGAGGATGTAGTTGGCGGGGTCGGCGGAGCTTCGGACCACTGAAGCCGACATGCGGTCCCCGGCCTGTACGACCATGGGGACCGGCTGCTCCAGTGTGTCGACGCCCGCGTTGATGACCTCCCAGAACGCCTGGTGCTGTGGGTAGAGGTCGCCCCGGCAGGTGGCGTGGACACCGACCTGGACCAGGCTTTCCGTGGCGCTCGCGGCGAGCCCGTCGAGGCCGGCCCAGACGCTGAGCTGGTTGTCGGGGTTCTCCTGCCGGCAGGTGAAGGCGGGTTCGGTCCACACTGCGGCGACGGCGCGTGGCGCAGCGTTGACCGGGCTGCTGGGTACCGCGTATCCGGCCCAGTTGCCGTCGCCGTAGGGGTTGTCGACCAGGCTGATGTCGTCGATCTGGACCCAGGAGTCGGCGCCCGGGGCGTTGTAGCCCGCGTAGAGCGTGACGGAGGTGTTGGTGCCGGAGTTGAAGGCCATGCGGAGGAGCTGGTAGGCGCCGTTGCTGATGACCTTTCCGTAGTTCTTCTGGACGATCGTGCGCCCGTTCGTTCCGCGTGCTCCGAAGTAGCCGGTGGTGTAGTTCCCCGAGGTCCGCACCCAGCCCTCGAGGTAGTAGACCGTCTGGGGTTTGACCGTGACCTTCTGCGTGATGGCGTTCCAGTTACGGCTCGAGGTGCGGATGAACGCGTTCTTCCGCCCGGTTTTGCCGTATCCGAGGTCGATGTCGATGCCCTTGTAGTCCGGACCCTCGCCCGACCAAGGAGCGGAGATGACGCGGCTGTTCTGCTCTTCGAAACCGGGATCGCCGACCGTGCCGATCGGGGCTGCCGATGCCCGGGGCACGAAGCCGGTCAGCAGGGCGGTCACGAGTGTCGCCACCAGGCTCAGGGGCAACCAGCGGTGCCGCCCGTCCAAAGCCCTGTTCCGTCGTGGTTGGAAAGTCACGAGCCCCCCTCGTGCCGTGTCCCCCGGGGCGCGTGTCCGCGCCCCGCCTACCGGGACGCTAACGGCGTCGGCTCCCGGCAACCACGCCGTGGTCTCGGCGCACCGGGGCACCGAAGGGGCGTGCTCTGCCGGCCGCGCGCCTGAATCCGGACGAGCCGCGGCACCGCCGGGTTCGCGGGAACGTTCGGGCCGGCGGCCGGCGAGGGGTCACGGCGTGTTGTAGGCGATGATCGCGCGGGCCAGGTCGCCGGGCTGAAGGCCGTCCGGGGCACCGGTGACGTCGTCCACGGCGACGATGTTCAGGTTCTTTCGCAGATCCGGGGCCGTCCAGGGGCCAGCGAGCTGCTGGTGCAGCAGCGCGTTGTAGGAGGCCGCACGGTCCAGGAGGAAGGTACGGGTGATTCCGGACGGACCGCGGAAGGTCGCTGGGGCCTCGCGGATGGGCGTCATGCGCCAGCAGGCGTTTGCGCTGGTGACGGGGGTGACGTTGCGCAGGTGGTCCGGCGGGCAGGACCAGCACTGCCCCTGCCAGGGGAAGGCGTCCATGCGGGGGTCCCAGAAGGTGCCCGAGGGGCAGTTCCACGCCCAGGTTTCGTTCCGCACGTACGTCGCGGCGGTGCTGACGGCGCGACTGGGCAGCCAGCAGGCGTCGCCTTGGGTGACGGGGGTGATGTTCCGTGTGTATTCGGCCGGGCAGGTCCAGCACTCTCCTCCGTTGCGGGGGTCGTAGAAGGAACCCGGGGCGCAGGTCATCGAGTCGGGCAGGGCGGTGAAGCTCTGTTGCAGGCCGGCCAGGCCGAGGAGGGTGTCCGGCTGGACGATCCCGGCCATGACGAAGAACTTTCCGGCGTCGTCTCCCGGGTCGCGGGCCAGCGCTGCCCGGTCGCGCGCGATCGTCTCCGCGAACAGCGCCTGGGGGCCGGCGAAGTCCCGCAGGTAGTTGCCGGCCGGCGGGCTGTCGGCGGGGTAGCTGCCGCGGCCGGAGGCGGCGGCGGTGGCATTCCAGGTCCAGTCCCGGTCGGCCAGCCCCGAGTCGTCCAGCAGGATCACGCTCTTCCCCGCGGCGACGAGGCTGCTGTAGGTCGAGGTGGGGGAGAACTGCGGCCGGGACGCGAGCCTCGACGCGCCGGCCACGGCAGCGAAGCGGTCGTACGCCTCCGCGGTGGCCGCGGGGAGTTCCGCCGCGGGGGCGGTCACGGACAGGCTGATGACGACGATCTCCGCAGGGTGCGCGGCGATCCATCTGCCGATCTGCTCGGCGTCACCGCCCGGATCGAAGAACGGGGCTCCGAGCGGGGCGCCGTGGTAGGTGAACCACTGGCCGTCCTGCTTGCACAAGCGCAGGTCGACGTAGCGGGAGCCGTTGGAGAGCTGTTCTGCGATGGACACGCGCTGGGTCCTGGCGACGCTCGCGGCCAACTGGGGGAAGCTCCTGGCCAGGTCGTAGATGTAGCCGGTGCGGCACTGCCCCGATCGCGCGGTGATGCCCCAGGACCCGGCGTCGTGGCTGCCGGGCATCGTGATCCGGTTGAGCGGGGTGTCGGCGATGCGCGGGGCCAGGTCCCCCATCCACGAGTCGAGGCGGATCCGTCCCGCGGCGGGAGGGCTGTCGGCCCGCACCTGGCCGGCGGCGGGCAGCCACATCACGGCGAGCGTCGCCACCAGGGCGAGGAGACCGATCAGCGTGGTTCGGCCTGGTGACAAGGCACTTCTTCGCGGTGCGGACATGGGCTCATGCCTCCTGGGGTCATACACGGCGCGCCGTCTCGGGCAAAGTCCGAGGGCCGCTCAGAATGCCATGACCTGATTGACGGAGCCATGCCAATCACTGACCCGTTTGCACATGTCCGATTTCATCCCGCCGCCGGCGGCGTGCCGGACGAGCCACCCGCCGCCAAGCCGGCCAGGACCGCCGACGCACGCCCTCCCTCGGCATACGAGACGAACAGGTGGTCGTGGTGCAGCCCGGCAACCACGTTGCAGCTGAGACCCACCTCCGCCAGAGCGGTCGCGACCGCCGCGGTCAGACCCACCGCGTCCAGAGCGGAGTGCACCCGCAGGGTGATCCGAGCGGCCACGTAGTCGTAGGCGAGGCCGACCCGGTCGGCCTCCTCCCTCAGGAGCACCAGCGTGAGCCCCTCGTCCTCCCGAACCGTGACGAACGGGCGGACGTCCCCCGGCACCTCACCGCCCGGGGCCAGGGTGAACACGTACTCCGCCTCGTCGAGCCAGGGACTCATCGACGCAAGCAGCTTCCGCAGGTCCTTCTCCCCTGCCATGCAGCCTCCTTGGGGCATCCCGAGTCATGGCGCGGCTCGACCGCACGCTCTGACCGGGTCGTACTTCCGGTGATGACCACGAGCCTAGGGCGGCCGCAGGGATCACGTACAGCTACACATTCTTGAGTACCTGTAGCTGTTCTTAAGAGCGGCGCGGTCCCGGCTCAGGGCCGGCAGCCGCAGCACGGTGGAGCGCTTCGTCAGCGGGATCTGGCACGGGTTGCCCCGATCAGGGCTGCCGTCACGATCAGCACGGGGACGAGCGCGAGCGCCGTCGGGCTTCCCGTCGTATCGGCGAGGTGGGCGAAGACGGCCGCCCCTGCCGCACCGCCGGCCATGTCGAGGGTACTGAGCCAGGACATGGTCTCGGTGACCTGGCCGGCCGGGGCCAGATCGCCGCACGTGGTGCGCAGGACGGCGAAGAGCGTCCCGATGACGAGGCCTGCGACCGGACACACCATGAGGACCGCCGTCGGGGAGAGCCGCGCGGCCAGGGCCAGAGCGGCGCATCCGAGGGCGAACAGGCCCAGCAGAAGGGGGAGTTTGAGCCTGTGCGGCAGCCGCTTCGTCGCCGCGCCCAGAGCAAAGCTCCCCACGACGCTGCCGACCGCGAGGCTGCCCAGATACGAGCCGGTCAGTTCGGCCGCGTGCGCTTGGCGCGCGTACACCGGCAGCGCCACGTCCACGGCCGTCACCGCCATGACGAAGAGCGCGTCGGCGGCCAGCAGTCGGCGCAACGGCGGCGACGTCAACGGCCCCAGCCAGTGTCCGGCAGAGGGTGAAGGTGCGCGGACGGCAGCGGAATTGGCCAGCACCAGTGCGACGGTGGTGACCGTCATCACCGTGATGGCGGCATACGGCAGGAGGGGTGAGAACGACAGGCTGAGCCAGCCGGCGAGCACCGGACCGACGATCAGCGCAGCCCCCATCAGGGAGGCGTCGAGCGCCATGGCCGTGCTCAGGGTCGTGCTGGTGGTGACGCCGTGCCAGACGGAACGCATCATGACGGCGACCGGCGGAGCACTCGCTCCGACGGCTGCGGCCAGTGAGCAGATCAGCGCGGCGCCACCGCCGCCGCGCACCGTCAGGATCACGGCGGCGGTGGCGGTGAGGTGGGCGGCAAGGCAGCCGAGCAGGACCGGGCGGACCGGATGGCGGTCGATGAGCCGGCCGCGCAACGGCCCGGTCAGCCCCTGCCCGAGGGTGGCGCAGCTGACCGCCAGTCCCGCGGTCCCGTACGAACGGGTGCTGCTGACCATGAGCAGCAGACTCAGGCCGGTCATGCTCGCGGCCAGCTTCGACGTCATGCCGATGGTGACCAGCCGCCAGAAGCCGGGCACGCCCATCAAGGTCCGGTAGTCGGCGAGCAACCGATACGGGGCCGGGTGGCCTGGCCTTGTGGCGTCGGGGGTGGTGCGTACTCGGCTCACCGCTGAGGTATCCGGGAACGGAGTGCCGTGGTGGACCAGGTGAGGGCGGGCGCCAGGCTCCCGGGTGCCGGCCAGTCGTTGATGACGGCCAGCAAGGACAGGTACCGGTCCCGGCGCGGGTCGTTCATCTGCTCCAGCCGGGCGGCGAGGCGTCCGAAAAGGGCGCGGGGGTCGTGTGGGGCCGGGCTGCCGAGGATGCGTGCGTAGTGGGCCGCGAGTGCGGTGACGATCGGCTCCGCTTCGGCCGAGTCCGGTTCGACACCGTCCTCCAGGGCCGGTGTCACCTGGGCCCGGACGGCTTCGGCGAGGATCCGGGGCAGGCCCGTGGCGTCGTCCGGGGCCCGGTCGGCTGCCAGGTCGTGGGCCATGCCGTGCAATGTGGTGCGGAAGTCCTGGTCCTGGAACAGCTCGGCCAGCTCCACCCACGCCTCGATCTGCTGGGGGGCCGGGTCGCCGGGCAGTTCGGGGGTCAGCGAGCGGGTGACCGCCGCGAACGCGGGGTGATCGTGCAGGCCGTCGAACACGGCACCGAGGAACTCGTCCGTCAGCCCTTGCCGTTCGGCTTCCGACAGACGCGCCAGTTTGTGCATGAGGTCCATCTCCTGGGGGGTCGAGCCGCGCCGGACCACCGCCGTCAGCACGGCGCGGCGCTGCCGCAGGACGCGGATCTGCACGTCCAGTGCCTCGGCGTGCGTCGCCGCGACGTCCGTCAGCGAGATCTCCCGGTCCATGACCTTGCGGATCGTGGCCAGGTCGATGCCCAACTCGCGCAGCGTGCGCACGAGTTCGATGCGGGCGATGGCATCGGCACCGTACCGGCGGTATCCGGTAGGGGTGCGGTCGGTTGGTGGCACGATCCCGGTGTCCGCGTAGAACCGGATGGCCTTCACCGTCAGACCCGTCCGTCGGGCCAGGTCACCGATCGAATAGAGCGTCTCGCCGTTCATGCCCCCACCCTCACGTCTCCCCCTACGGGAGACTCAAGCCTCGCTGCCACCAGTCTGCGACCTGCACGGCAGGCAGTCTCCGAGGTGCCCGCCCCGGCGGGATGCAGGTGTCGGGCTACGGTCCGCGGAGGGGCCGGTCCACGCCACCGCGCGCGATGGTCGTACGTCGGTTGCGACGGGCTGCGGCCCGTCCGGTGAGGACGGGCCGCAGTGGTCGGGATGTGGTGGTCGGGATGCGGTTCGAGGTCAGGCGGCGACGCTGAACGCGTAGCCGGCGGCGATGAGCGAGATGCTGCTCAGTCCGCTGACGGGGGTGACGACGTTGGTGCGGGTCGCGGTGGTGCCGTCACCCAGCTGACCGGAGCCATTGGCGCCGACGCTCTTGACCTGTCCTTCGCGGGTCAGGGTGAGGCTGTGGCTGCCGCCGGCGGCGAGGGAGCGGACGTTGGACACGCCGTCCATGGTGACGGGGGTGGGGCGGTCGGTGGTGGTGCCGTCGCCGAGCTGGCCGGAGGTGTTGGCTCCCCAGCCCTTGACGGTGCCGTCGGACAGCAGGGCCAGGCTGTGGTTGCCGTTGGTGGCGCCGGCGACGGCGCGTACGGCCGTCAGGCCGAGGACGGTGACCGGGGTGCTGCGGTTGGTGGTCGTGTTGTCGCCGAGCTGGCCGCTGGCGTTGTAGCCCCAGGCCTTGACGGTGCCGTCGGACAGCAGGGCCAGACTGTGGTTGCCGCCCGCGGCGATGGCGCGGACCCCGCTCAGGCCGGAGACGGTGACCGGGGTGCTGCGGTTGGTGGTGGTGCCGTCGCCGAGCTGGCCGGCGTTGTTGGCGCCCCACGCCTTGACGGTGCCGTCGGACATCAGAGCCAGGCTGAAGTACCCGCCTGCGGCGACGGCCTCGACGTTGGTCAGGCCGGAGACCGTGACGGGGGTGGTCCGCTGGGTGACGGTGTTGTCGCCGAGCTGGCCGGCGTTGTTGTAGCCCCAGGATCGAACGGTGCCGTCCTGGAGCAGGGCCAGGTTGTGCAGGGTGCCGGCCGATACGGCCCGCACACCGGTCAGGTTGCTCACGGTCGCCGCGACGGCCTGGTGGGCCACCGTGCCGATCCCGAGCTGACCCTCGGAGTTGCGGCCCCAGCTCTCCACGGTGCCGTTGGACAGCAGCGCCAGGCTGTGTTCGTGGCCGGCGGTCAGGGCAGTGATGTCGCTGGGTGTGATGCCGGGGACCGCGGCCGGGGTCAGCCGGGACGTGGTGGCCGCGTCGTCGCCGAGCGCCAGGTTGCTATTGCTGCCCCACGCCTTGACGCGTCCCTCCTGCGCGGTCGCGGCAGGAACGGTGAGGACCAGCGCCGCCAGTAAGGCGAGCAGGGCCACGAGACCGGACCGTAGCGAGGCCTTCGGGCTGTGAACCGTGGTGACCAGTTTCATGAACACGCCTAACGTTCGCGGATGCACGACGCAAGAAGACACGCCGGGAACACCCAAAGTGATTGCTCGACTACAAAGCGTAGCCTTCGCATCCTTTGAGTGATCGTTTCGTCCGATCTGCGATCTATGAGACAAGGGGCGTGAAGAGTCACGAAGGCGCGAAGGCGGCGCGAGAACCGCGGGTCCGCCGTCACAAGGACGCGGTCAAACGGGCGTGAAGAAGCACTCGGTGGGTGGTGGGGTGGACGTACCCGCGCGCATGACCGGGCACCACACGCCGAACCACTGCTCAGCGCCGTACTCCTCGAACCGCTCCACCTCGGCGAACCCCAGCTTCGCCGCGACACGTACCGAGCGCTCGTTGGCGGCCTGGGTGCAGAGCACCACCGGCTCGCCGGGAACCGCGTCGGTGAACCAGGCGAGCGCCGCGGCACACGCCTCGGAGGCATACCCGCACCCCCACGCCTCCGGAAGGAACATGTAGCTGAGCTCGGCCTCTCCGGCATCAGGACGAACGTGCCCCGGGCGCTCCGCGTCGCGCCGGTCGAGCGTGACGATGCCGATCATCGCGTTGTCGTGATCGACCACGAAGACGCCGGGGCGCTGCCCGGGCACCTTGGACACCACGTCTTCGAGCTCATCTCGCGGTCGGGGGCCGCCGAGATACGTCCGCACCTCTGATGAGGCGAACAGGTCGATGAACGCTGCACGGTCCCGGGCCTCGGGCTCGCGGAGCACGAGCCGCTCGGTCCGTATCGGGGCGGGAGGCCAGACAACGCGTCCAAGATCAGCCATGACGGGCAACCCACCCGACGCCCCGCCGGGCGCGAGCCTCAGGCGACGCCACCGGCGTCAGGGAGCGCCGCAGCTCGTGGCTCCGCCGGGGCAGGTGACGCTGTCGTTGGACTTCAAGCCCACGACCATCAGCACCAGGACGATCAAAGCAAGGACGATGACAGGCACATGGTCCGCAGCCCAACCATCGTGCCCGCGCGGAGGTTTCGGAGCCTCGGGCTGTGGGTTTGCGTCTTCGGGTGCGGGCTCGGCTCCGGGCCCGTCATGTCCCGCTGTCGCCATCGCGTCACCCGCCGTCGTTGTCCCTTTGATGATGACACGGCATCGGCCATCACCCGTCAAGTGCCGTGACGTGTCGGCTCTTTGAGGAGACGGGCATCGTTCGGGCCTCGTCTGTGGAGGGGCAGGTGCCGGCGCTCGGGACGCAAGGCCCCGACGGCGCCCTCGCGCCAGGCACCGCGCCGGCGTTCCACCGACCGCACACCTACCCGCGGGTCCTTCGCGATCAGCGCGGCTGTCAGATCCGGCGCCTAGGCTGTCACTGAGATCCGATCAAGGAGCAGGGCTGTGCGAATAGAGCGTCACCAGGTGCGCGAGGCCGTCGTGTCGGCAGCGCGCGAGGACTTCACGAACCGCATCGGGGGCCAGATCCGGTCCATGTCGAGGGCCGACCGGATGACCACCTACGAATGGCAGTCGATCGCCGACGAGTTCCTCGACTACCTGGGTGCCCTCTCCGTCGAGACGCCCGGCCTCGGCACCTCGGAGGCCATGGCCGCCCTCAAGGACGCCTCCGAAGCCGCGGCCGGTGCCGTCGCGTACGCCGCGTACCACCCGCACTGCAGCTTCCACGTGTTCCTGGACTACGTGAACTTCGGCATGAGCTACGACCCGGGTGACGATGCCCCCGCGGAGAGCGTCACGACCGGGGAGTGGATCGACGCGCTCTGCCTGGCCGTCCTCAGGGACAAGGCCAAGTGGCACGGCGAGGCCCTCCACTTCGCCCGGCAGAAGTTCGCCGAGCAGGCGCAGGGCACGCCTGCCGGCGAACTCGTCACGGGATTGACGGCCGTGGTCCTGGACGACACGGGCGACGACGAGGAGTACCCGCCGAGCGCGCAGGCCAAGCTCGCCGCCATCGACGCGGGCCTGGACCGCATCCGCACCCGTGCCGCAGAGACCGGAGAGTCCCTCCTGGACCGGCCGGACAGTGCGGCCCTGCGCGCGTTGCGCACCCTGGTCGTCGAGGACCGGGAGGCCTTCGACGCCGCGCTCGCCGACCTCCTGGTCGGACACGCCGCCCGGCAGGGCCCCGCAGCCTCTCCGAGCTCTCTGCTCCCGCTCGTCCCCATCGCTCTCGCCGCGCTCGCGTACCGGACGCTCGGCTGGGCACCCGCCGTCCGTACCGACTACCTCCCGCATGCGCTGGTCACGGGCTTCGAGACGCCGGGCCCGAGGGTCGCGGGGTTCGGCCGGAGCCGTCGGCCGGACGCGGTCGAAGCGCTCGCCGCCGGTCCTCTGGTGGTGGACCGGCCGGCTTGCGAGCGGGAGGGGATTGCCCGGATCGAGGCCATGTACGGGGAACACCTGCGCAAGGCGGTCTCCCCACCCGAGGGGGAGCCGCTCGCCGTCTCGCGTCTGAGCAGCGTCATGGGTGATCAGGAGCGCCTCTTCAAGTGGCGGGCGGGGAACCCCGGCGATGTCACGGCCGCCCAGCTCGCCACCCTCCGGCTGGCCTCTCGCATCGGGGCGGCCCTGTTCCGCATCGCGCTGGCGGAGCCGGGTACGGAGGTCGACGTCGTGATCGACGGCCGCACGCTGCGCTACCCGGCCGAGCGGGGCGAAGAGGCCGGTGCCGGGAACTGGCAGAGGGCCGTTGCCTTTGCCCTGATCACCGGCGAACGCGAAGACCTCGCCCCGCTCGTCCTCACCGGCCCCGCCTTCGCCCGCCCGGACGGCTCCGCTTTCACCGCGTACCGAGAAGCCCTCCACGCCTACCTGACGGGCGCCGAGCCCGAAGCAGCTGCGCAGCGGGCGCTGCAAGAGGCCGAGAAGGCCACGGACTGGGGTCTCGCGATGCCGCCGGCCGTGCTGCTGTCGCAGCTCGTGGACGGGGACGAGGAGAGCTTCAACCTCGCCCTGGCCGACGCGCTCGAAGCCCATCGGGCCTACCACCAGGTCGCCGACCGTGCCGACGGTCCGGGTGTTTCCGTCGACCTCGACGTCCTCGCCCTGGCCTGCCACGCCCGCCGCCGCGGCTGGGCCATCCGCGTGGAGTCCCCCTACCTGCCGGAGGACGTCCTGCGGGCCGCCGAACCCTTCTAGCGAGGGTCTCGTGGCGGACGCATCCGGTGCCGTCGGGTTCCGCCCGGACCGGGCGGGAGGTCATTCGGGGCCGTGGATCGCGTTCACGGCGTACAGGCCGCGGTCGAAGCATCCGAAGTACAGCAGGTCACCGATGCGGGCGGGCGAGGAATCCACCACGCGAGGTGCCCGGAAGCGCCACTTCTCGCGGCCGGTCGCCAGGTCGAGGGCGAGGACGGTGTTGCCTCCGGAGCCGGTGTGGACGGTGCCGTGGTGGATCAGCGGAGAGGTCTGGACGCCGTCGGAACGGTCGGGCTCGTGCGGGGCGTTCACCGTCCACCGCGGGCGCCCGGTCCTCCGCGTCGACGGCGCACACCGCGAAGGCGGTGGTGCAGGCGACAAGCACACCGTCGGCGACCGCCGGCCGGCTGGTGCCGGGGACGTCTCCGCTGCCGGAGGTGTGGGCGCGTACCCGGGTCGCGCCGTCGGCGAAGTCCAGGCCCAAGACGTCGCCGTTGCGGGTGACCACCCAGACCAGGCCGTCGGAGCCGACGGGCGCCGCGTCCGAGAGGTGGTCCACGTACTCCTTCCAGCGGGGTTTGCCGGTCGCCGTAGGCGTGCGCGCCGTCACAGACGACGTCGGCCAGGCCGATGCCGCTCTCGGTCCAGAGCCGGGTGCCCAGGCGCGCGTCCAGCGCCACCAGGTCGTCGTCCATGCAGACGACGACCCGGCCGCGGCCGTGGTCGAACCGCTCGCCGGCCGGGCGCTGGCCCTGGCGTTCCCACAGGCTCCTGCCGGTGGCCGCGTCCAGGGCGTGCATGCGGTAACTGCCGTCGACGGCGAAGACGGTGCCGGTGTCCCGGTCCGCCACGACGGGTTTCCACAGACCGTCCCGTGCCGCGAACCGCCGCCGCGGCCGGTCCGGGGCGAGCGCCGACCAGAGGGCTGCCCCGCCGCCCACCGCCACAGCGGTGGGCAGCGGGGCGGCCAGTTCGCGCTCTTGGTCCAGCCGGTTCTCATCGTGCTCGTCGTAACGGGAGCTGTGCAGGGACGACCCAGCTGGAGGGCCTCCAGGACATCAGCCGACGACAGGTACGCCACACGCTCCCCCAAGTGCGTTGCAGAACACCCGGGTTACAGGCTGGATCCACGCCCCGGACGTCGGCAGCCGAAAGGCGTAGCTCCTGGCGGAGGTGCCACCACAACGGAGGTGGCGGTGCCGGTTTCGCCGCCCCGTCACGACTGATGGGCCTCGCACCGCACGGCGCGGAGGGGCACGCGGCCGGCACCTGCGGTCGCGGCCACTCGCCAGTGGGATCGCCCACCTCTTCGGCAGAGCGGAATGCCCGTGCTGTGCCAGTGTCTCGGGCGAGCCGACCGCCCTCGGTGTTCCTGCCCGTTTATCGTCGCTCCTTCAGGACTCCTCGAACACGGCTCGGGGCACCGGGTGGCCATGTCTGAGGCCGGCCGCGGAGCAGCGATGAGTTTTCCCGGCCCGGCAAGTCTTACCACCGTTGTCGACAACACAGGAGGAACACGTGGCTCAGCTGCTGAGGGTCCAGAACTTCAACGTCTCCAGTGACGGGATCGGCGCCGGCGAGGACCAGACCCTCGAAAGGCCGTTCGGTCACGTCGACCCCGGACGGCTGTTCGCCTGGGCCGGTGCGACGGCGAGCTGGCCGATGCGCACCGCCCCCGGGGGAAGCCGGGGCCTGGACGACTACTTCACGCGGGACTACGCCCGCAACATCGGCGCAGAGATCATGGGCCGCAACAAGTTCGGGCCCCAGCGCGGGCCCTGGCAGGACCACGAATGGCAGGGCTGGTGGGGCGACGAGCCCCCGTTCCGCACGCCGGTGTTCGTCATGACCCACCACGAGCGGCCTTCGTTCACGCTCTCCGACACCACGTTCCACTTCGTCGGCGGTGAACCTGCCGCGGTGCTCGACCAGGCCCGGGAGGCGGCGCAGGGCAAGGACGTCCGGCTCGGTGGCGGGGCCACCACCATCCGGCAGTTCCTCGACGCCGACCTCGTCGACACCCTGCACGTGGTGGTGTCGCCGCTGAAGCTCGGGACCGGAGTACGGCTCTGGGAGTCCCCCGATGAGCTGCTCGACCGGTTCCACCTGGAGGTCGTCCCCAGCCCGAGCGGGGTGGCTCACCACCTGTTCTGGCGGAAGTAGTCGGTCCTCGGCGCGGCCCCGGCCGGCGATTCTGCCGTCCGGGGCCGGTCTCCCCGACCGCGGCGTCGGCCCCGGCCCGGCTGAAAGCTCCGGCGGACCCGAGGACGGAAGGCCCAGGAGCCTGCCATCATCGGGAGTTGCGGGTGAAAGCGCCGGGCGGGGTATCTGGGGGTGCGTTGAAGTCCGGAGAGATGATCAGCGGTCGCTATCAGCTGGTCGAACGGCTGGGCGTGGGCGGGCACGGAGAGGTCTGGCACGCCCGGGACCGGGACCTGCGCCGCCCTGTCGCGTTGAAGATCCTTCGCGCGGACGCCTCGGGAGAGCTGGCCGAAAAACGGTTCCTCAGAGAGGCCGTGATCACCGCGCGACTGCAGCACCCCGGCCTCGTGGTGGTCTACGACGCCGGGCAGGACCTCGGGCGCACGTTCATCGTCATGGAGCTGCTCAAGGGTGCGGACCTGGCACACGTCCTGCGCGGCGCCCCCTCAGGGCTGCCGCTCGACCGCGTGACCGATGTGGCCCTCCAGGCACTGGAGGCCATCGCCGCCGCGCACACCCGGTCGGTCGTCCACCGCGACCTCAAACCGGCGAACCTCTTCCTCCAGGACGACGGGCGCATCAAGGTCTGTGACTTCGGCATCGCCCATTCCTCCGAATCCACCAAGGGCCTGACCCCGGACGGCCACGTGATGGGCACCTTCGAATACCTGGCACCGGAGCAGTGCCGGGCCGACCAGGTGGACGCCCGCTCAGACCTCTACTCCTTCGGCTGTGTGCTCTACGCCCTGCTCACCGGCGCACCCCCGTTCACGGGCGGCTCTCATGTCCGCCTCCTGATGCGCCACTTGCAGGACGCGCCCGAACCACCCCGCTCACTGCGCCCGGACATCCCCGAGGACTTGGAGGACCTGGTGCTCAGCCTGCTGTCCAAGGACCCCCGGCACCGGCCCCCGTCGGCCGGGGCCGTCGCCAAGGCCCTCGAGGAGCTGGACCCGAAGCCCCGCTTCCGGACGGTCGAACGCCGCCGCCCCGTCGGGTCACCAGCGACACCGACCGCAGCGGCGGGACCCGCGACGCCGCAGAGCCCGGGACAGCCCGCGCCGAAGGATCCCCATGGTGCGGGGTCCGTGCTGTGCGGACGGTACGAGCTGCTGGAGGAGCTCGGCCCGCGCGGTCCGGGCGGCACCTGGCGTGCGCGGGACCGCGCCCTGGACCTCCCGGTCACCGTGCGGCTGCTCGACGGAACGACGTCGGCCCGTCTCGACCCCGCCGACTTCGCCCGGGAGGCCACCGTCAGCGCCCGCGTACGGCACCCGGGGCTCCCCGTCGTCCGCGACACGGGCTGGGAAGGCGGTCGGGCCTTCACCGTCGGGGAACCCGTGGACGCCGACGACCTGCACGGCGTCCTCGCCCGGTCGACGGGCGGCCTGCCGCTGGGCGAGGCGCTCCACCTGTCGCAGAGCCTCGTGGAAGCACTCGCGGCGGCGCACGGGGACTCCGTCCCGCACCTGGGCCTCACCTGGAAGAACGTCTTTCGCGGGCCGGGCCGCCTGATAGCGGTCTGCGACTTCGGAACCACCGGCGCGGGGGGGGGGGGGGGGGGCCCCCACCAGGACCAGGACGAAGCCCCCGCCCAAACCCGGCGCGCGGCGTCACCACAACACACACTCTCACTGGCTCTCTGACAGAGAGACAGCC
>NZ_JBHYVA010000002.1:6522-26171 GCF_042750055.1 Streptomyces sp. NPDC059456 | reverse complement strand
CCGCCCGTGGTCCACTCCTGACACAACGACTGGCGCGGGCCGGGCCGCCTCATCGCGGTCTGCTACTCGGCAACCACCGGCGCGGGACCCGCGCCGGGACCCGGCACGGGACCCGGCACGGGACCCGGCACGGCCGGCGGCGGTCTCTTCACCGCTCCCGAGCAGTGGAAGGGCGAACGGGCCGACGCGCGGGCCGACCTCTACGCGCTGGGCTGCCTGCTGTACGCCCTGTTCACCGCCCACCCACCTTTCAGGAGCCCCGGCCCGGAGGTCCTGGCGCACCTCCATCTGACGCAGAAGGCGCCGCGCCTGCGAGCGGCCCGTCCTGCCGTACCACCCGCGCTGGAGACCCTGGCATCGCGGCTGCTGGCCAAGGAACCCGACGAGCGACCGCCCCTGGACGAGGCCCAGGCCGTCCTCGCCCTCCTGGCCAACGACCGGCCCGACGACCCGTACGGGCAGGGGCGGCAGTTCTGTGCTCCGGTGCAGGCCGCACTGGGGAGGCCGTACCGGGCGATCGGATCACACTGGTCCCCGGGTTATCACACGGGCGTCGACTTCCCCCTGCCCGCCGGCACCTCCGTCCAAGCGGTTGCCGCCGGGCAGGTGGCGTCCGCCGGCTGGGCCGGGTCCTACGGCTACCAGGTCATCCTCCGTCATGCCGACGGCATCCACAGCCAGTACGCACACCTGAGCAGCATCAGCGTAAGGGGCGGGCAGCGCGTCGACGCCGGACAGCGCGTCGGCCGCTCGGGGAACACGGGCAAATCGTCCGGCCCGCACCTCCACTTCGAGATCCGCACCGGCCCGGGCCACGGATCCGACATCGACCCGGTCGCCTACCTCCGTTCCAAGGACGTCCACCTCCGCTGACGGCACAGGAGGCCCACCCGCGGGCGTCGCGCCCCGTCGGTCCAGGTCCTGAAGCCGCACGGACCAGCCCCGCCCCGGGTCCCCCGCTGTGGAGGTCCGTGACCCCTGTGCCACGCGCAGTCGGCCCTCTGCCCGGGCGCGCCGGGTCAGCGGGCAACTGCCGCGAGCGCCTCGATCACTGCGGTGGCGGTGGTGACCGCCGCTGCGAATCCGACCGCGCCGGCCCTGATGGAGGCCCGGTAGCCGGCCCCGTCCCGGCGTGTGAGGTAGGCGGCCCCGAGGGCCACCGCCGTCGCGAGCAACAGCAGGACCGTGGCGGCCAGCAGAATCAGCGTCAGACGAACAGGCATCACGAACTCCCGGTGAATGATTCCGCGCCGAATGGTGCGGTTCGACGAATGTCGCAGTCCAGCCGTTCAACCGGGTTCATGTGATGGATGATGAACAAGGTTGAACAGGGCGCCAGTCGGGCGGGTGGATCTTGGAGCGTGTGAGCGGTCAGCCCGGGCGGGGACCCCTCGCCGAGCTGAAGAGAATTCTGAAACGCGGTCAGGAGACCGCGGGCCTGAGCAGGAATCAGCTCTCCAAGCAGACGAAGCTCAGTACGACGACGCTCCACAACGCGATCAATGACCCGGGCGAAATTCCGTCCGCGGAGACCCTGCGCCGGCTGACGCCAACGCTGCACCTTGACCTGGACGATCTGCTGGACCTCAGGAGCCGGGCCGTCGAGCAGCGGGACGGCCGGCCGCGGGAGATCCGGGAGGCCCACGACCTGTTGGTCGCGGCGCACGAGGCGATGGACGATCACAGGCCTGCCCGGGAAACCGCTGCTCCTGACAGGCACCAGTCCGTGCCGCTCGTGGGCCGGGTTCCCCCCGAAGCAGATGCCTTTCAAGAACGCGCGGTCATCGAGGAACTGGCCGCGGCGCTGACTGCCGAGCGGCTCGTCGTGATCGTCGGGCTGGGTGGGGTGGGCAAGACCCAGCTGGCGGCGCACTGGGCACGGCGCCAGGTGGGCGCCGGCAACGTCGACCTGGTGGTGTGGGTTGACGCTTCCTCCCGGGACGCCATCGTCTCGCGCTACGCCGAAGCCGGTGCGAGGTTCGCCGCGGCCGACCCGGGCGACCCCGCAGCGGCCGCGGAACGCTTCCTCGTCTGGCTGGAGACCACGCCGCGGCGGTGGCTGGTCGTACTGGACAACGTGGACCGGTCCGACGACCTCGGCGAGCTGCGGCCGACCAGGCAGAACCCCGCTGGACGCACCGTCATCACCGCGCGTCCACGGCATTCCGGGATCGTCGGGCGAGGCCACCGGGTGGTCGAGGTCGACGTGTTCACCGAGGCCGAGGCGGAGGCCTACCTGCGCCACGGTCTGCCCGAGCATCTGGCCGACGATGTCGCCGGAGTCGTCTCCGACCTGGGGCGGCTGCCGCTGGCCCTCGGGCAGGCCGCCGCGTACCTGCTCAACCAGGACGTGGCGTGCAGCGAGTACCGGCGCCGCTTCGCCGACCACCGCGGGCAGCGCCTCGCCGACCTGGTGCCGGAGCGGGACCAGCTGCCCGACGGGTACCCCAGTTCCGTTGCGGTCACCTGGCTGTTGTCGATCGAGGCCGCGGACGCCGGCCGCACTGCCGGTCTGGTCCGGCCCGTCCTGGAGCTGGCGAGCGTGCTCGACTCCGAAGGAATCCCGACCTCGGTCTTGACCACCGGCGTCGCCCGCGCCTGGCTGAGCCACGCCCGCAGTGTCGACACCGGCGCCCCGCCGCAGGAACTCGACGCCGGTACCGTCTACGCCGCCCTGCGCCGCTCGTACCTGTACAGCCTGGCCGGCGTCAGCCATGCCGAGGTGCGGGTGCACACGCTCGTCCAGCGTGCGATCCGCGACGGGATACCGCCCGGGCGGCTGCGCCACCTGACGTGGGCCGCCGCGGACTCCCTCGTCACGGCCTGGCCCGAGCACGGCCGCGATCCAGACCTGAACCAACGCTTGCGGGCCAACACCGAGTCGCTCGAACGGTACGCCGACGAGCACCAGTGGAGCGCTGACGCCCACCACCCCGTCCTGACCGAGGCCGGCCGCAGCCTCGGTCAGGTCGGCCAGGCCACCACCGCGGCCGCGTACTTCAGCAAGCTGCACGCCACCGCTGCGAAACGGCTGGGCCCAGACCACCCCGCCACCTTGGCGGCTCGCGGTGACCAGGTCATCTGGCAGGTCGAGGCGCGCGACGGGGCGGGCCTCGACAACACCAGGCAGCTGGTCATCGATCGCAGTCGGGTTCTCGGACCGAATCATCCCGAAACACACAACGCACGGCACACCCTGGGCCTGGCACTCGGTCGTTTCGGCGATCCGCAAGCAGCCGTGGCAGAACTCGAATCGCTGCTCGCCGACCGGACCGCGATCCTGGGCCCCAAAGACCCCGCCACACTCAAACTGCGGCACAACCTCGCCTTGAACCGGGGCGAGGCCGGCGATCCCGCAGTCGCGGTCTCCGAGTTCAAGGCGGTCCTCGCCGACACCGAAGTGGTGTTCGGCACCCATCACCCCGAGACCCTGGCCACCCGCCATGAGCTCGCCC
Source organism: Streptomyces sp. NPDC059456 (assembly GCF_042750055.1). Lineage (NCBI taxonomy): Bacteria > Bacillati > Actinomycetota > Actinomycetes > Kitasatosporales > Streptomycetaceae > Streptomyces > Streptomyces sp. NPDC059456. Next base: position 22,716 of record NZ_JBHYVA010000002.1, on the reverse strand, counting down.
GCTGGCAGCAGGTCCTGGCCGGTGACCCCGCCCGTGCGGCCACCGAGTTCGCGCAGCTCCTGGGAGACTGGGAACGCGAGCTCGGCCCCCACCACCACCGCACCCTGCTCACCCGAAGCGAACTGGCCGTCACCAGCCTCTCCCGCGGTGATCCGGCCGCCGCGGTCACCGCGTTCGAGTCGCTGCTGGACGTCCGGCTCCAGGCGCTCGGCCCCGACCACCCCGACACGCTCGAGACCCGCCTCTTCCTCGCCGTCTGTCGTCTACGGGCCGGATCGGCACCCGCCGTGGTCACCGACCTGGAGGCGGTTCTCGACGACATCCTGCGGGTCTTCGGCCCACGCCACCCCCACGCGCGTCAGGCGTGCAATCTACTGGCCGCGCTGCGCGACAATCCGGCATCAAGCAGCCTGGACGAGCTGCTCACCGCCAGCCTGCGCGTCCTGGGCCCGGACCATCCCGAAATCTGGCAGGTCCGCGCGAAATGCGTCCTGGCCCGCATCGAGGCCGGAGACACTGCCGGTATCGTCACCGCGCTGGAGGGGCTGGTGGACGACCTCACCCGTCTCCACGGACCGGACCACCCCGACTCCTTGAGGGTCCGGGCCAAGCTGGCCCGGTCACGCATGAACGCCGGCGATCCTGCCGGCGCCCTCACCGACCACGAGGCACTGCTGGCCGCCCACCTTCGCGCGCATGGCCGCGACCATGCGGACGTCCTCTCCACGCTCGCTGCCATCGCCGCGATCCACGGCGCGGCCGGTGACCACGCCAACGCCACCGCGGCGTACGAGGAACTGCTCGCTGTCTGTCTCAGGATCCTGAGCCCCGACCATCCCGACACGCTGGGCACCCGCAACAACCTCGCCCGGATCCGGGGTGATGCCGGCGACGCCGCAGGCGCCGCCACCGCATTGCGGGAGCTACTCGCCGACGGCCTGCGGGTGCTCGCCCCCGACCATCCGCTCCTCGCCGTGATTCGGCAAAATCTCGTGCACTTCCGCGGCACGTCCGACTGAGACTGCCAGACGATTGCGCGACGCGCGGCGACCGTCCGTTCCGCGGCCGGTTAGTCTCGGGGCATGCGGATCGCCGTTTCCTCGGACATGGACGAACCCGTGGCTCGCGCGCTCCTGGAGCAACTGCGCGGCCGCGGACACGACGTGGTGGCGTACGGTGCGCTGAGACCCGGCGACGATCCGCAGTGGGCAGCCTGCTCGGAGGCGGCGGCCCGCGAGGTCTCCGCCGGGAACGCCGACCAGGCCGTCGTGTGCTGCTGGACCGGTACGGGCGCCTCGATCGCCGCGAACAAGGTTCCCGGCGTACGCGCGGCCCTGTGCACGGACGCCTACACGGCGGACGGTGCGCGCCGCTGGAACGACGCCAACGTGCTCGCGCTCAGCCTGCGCCTGACCTCGGAGCCGCTGCTCGAGGAGATCCTCGACGCCTGGTTCGCCGCCGAGGCGAGTGCGGACGCCGAGGACCGGGAGAACGTGGCGCGCATCGAACGGCTCGACGACGGCAGGTCCACACCCTGAGGGAAGGCCGTGACGGCACTCCTCCTGGGGGACCGCCCTCCCCCGCGAGGGGGAGGGGGGTCGGCCGTGGCGGAGGACGCGCGGTTGCCATGTCCGGGACGAGCATCTACGGCATGACGACAGCGAACGGTCACCCGTCCTCCGTGGCACCCGCGCCTGCATGGGCCCGCCGCGCCGCCCATGCCATCGCCCTGTGCGCGCTCCCGTCCGGTCTGTGGCGCATCGCCATGGCATCCGGCGTCTACGTGGGCTACAGCGATCAGGTGCTGCGCGACGTCTTCGCCATCCCGGGCTGGGGCATCGCCTACGTCGTCGGCCTCTCCGTCTTCGCGGAGCCGGCCGCCCTGTTTCCGCTGCTGCTCGTCAGCGACCGATGGCAGCCGGTGCGCCCACGGACCCTCGCCGCCCTGGCGTGGATCGCCTCGGGCCTCCTGATCCTGGTGGCACTTTGACCTCCTCCCCCGCCTGAAGGCGGGGGATTCTCTCCCTGGCGTCCGTGGTGTCGGCTCGCCTTGAGACGGGTTCCTGTTTCATCGCGCGGTGCCCGTGGTTCTGGTGGGTCTTCTCTGCGCTCCGCAGGCGTTTACCCGCCCTTGCGGGCGGGGCCCCCGGTCCGGGGGTGGGTGGAGCTGTTTTTAGGGTGCTGCCGCGAGGATGCGGCGGCCTTCGAAGAGGATGTTCCGTGCGGCGTTGTGGTCGCGGTCGTGCCGGGTCTCGCACCCGGTGCAGGTCCAGGCCCGTACCTTCAGCGGCTTGGGGCCGTCGTGGATTCCGCACGCGGAACATATCTGCGAGGACGGGAAGGACCGGTCGACCTTGACCAGGGTCCGCCCGTACCGGGCCGTCTTGTACTCCAGCATGTTCACGAACGCCGACCAGCCGGCGTTGTGCACGGACTTCGCGAGGCGGGTGCGGGCCAGGCCCTTCACGCTCAGCGTTTCGACGGCGACCGTTTGATTCTCACGTACGAGCCGGGTGCTGAGCTGGTGGTGGAAGTCCTTGCGCGCGTCCGCGACCCGGGCGTGTGCCCGCGCGACGATGATCCGCTGCTTGTCCCGGTTGCGGGACCCTGTGGCCTTGCGGGACAGGCGGCGCTGCTCCCGCTTCAGCTTCTTCTCCGCGCGGCGCAGGAACCGCGGGGAGCGGATGCGGGATCCGTCGGCCATGACCGCAAAGTGGGTCAGTCCCAGGTCGATGCCCTGCTCGCCGACGGTGTCGGGCATCGTGTCGTCGGCCGGGCTGGTCTCGACGACGAATGAGGCGAAGTACCGGCCGGACGGGTCCTTGACCACGGTCACCGTGGACGGGTCCGACGGCAGAGCGCGGGACCACTTCACGGCAACCTCGCCGACCTTCGGCAGCCGCAGCCGACCTGACTCGGTGATCTTCCACCGGTCCGAACGGGTGTATCGGGCGGACTGCCGGTTGTCCCGCTTCGACTTGAAGCGGGGCTCGGCGACCTTCGGGCCCTTCCTCTTCCCCGACAGGGAGTCGAAGAAGTTTCGGTACGCGGTATCCAGGTCCCGCAGGGACTGCTGGAGCACGCCGACCGGCGCGTTCGACAGCCAGGCACGGGCCTCGGTCTGCTTGGCCTGCGTGATCATCAGCTTCGATAGGTCACCCGACTTCGGGAACGGAAGACCCCCGAGGTGAGCGTCCCGACGTGCCCGAAGGCAGTCGTTCCACACCGTCCGCGCACACCCGAACGTCCCGGCCAGCGCGCTGCGCTGACCCAGCGTCGGGTAGATGCGGAAGGTGTACCGAAGCTGCATACCGAAGATCATATTGCGGTTGGTCTATGGATGAGTACGAGAACATCCGCACAGGTAGACACTGCACTTTCCTCCTCCACGCCCACTTGGTTTTTGTGACAAAGTACCGGCATGACGTCTTCACCGACGCCCACCTGGCGCGCATGGAGGAGATCATGCGGGCCGTCTGCGCAGACTTCGAGACCGAGTTGACCGAGTTCAACGGCGAGACCAACCACGTCCACCTCCTCGTGAGCTTCCCTCCGAAGGTAGCCGTGTCCAAGCTCGTCAACTCCCTCAAGGGCGTCAGCTCCCGCCGGCTCCGCCAGGAGTACCCCGAACTCTTCCAGCACTACTACCGTGCCAACCGGCTCTGGTCCGGCTCCTACTTCGCCGGCTCCGTCGGAGGCGCTCCCCTCGCGATCGTCCGCCGCTACATCGAGCAGCAGAACCGTCCGATCTGACCCGCCTGTTACAGCGGAGACGCAGAGCACTCCGGCGCCCCGCGCCTCCGGGCCAAGGACGCATTCCCTACCGCCCTAAAGGGCGGTACTCCCTACGAGAGTCCTGGTGGCAACTCGTGGTCGCCTTCACCGTCGAAAGCCGGACGTACATGACGAGCGGTACGGCATACACCGTATGGGCCTGCACGTTTGCCCCGTTGACCGCGATCCCCGCCCTGATGACGGCCGTGACCTGGTCGTACGCGAAGCGGCACCGCGCACGGAGACGGGCATGGCCGGTACCGCACAGCCGGTGCGGGAAGACCGCGCCTGCAGCGCGCCGTTGCGGGCCGGATCGACGCATCCCTTCGTCGGCTCGCCCGGTCAGCGGCCGCCGGGGTGGCCGAGGGCTTCGCGGAGGAACTCGGTGATCTCCGTCCGGGCCGCCTCGGCCTGCGGCACCACGGCCGGCATGCTGACGAACGCGTGCGTGGCCCCGGGGAACTCGGTCAGCCGCGCGGGCGTCCCGGCCGCGCGCAGGCATTCGGCGTAGCGGCGGCCGTGGTCGGCCAGCGGGTCATGGGTCGGCACCAACACCAGCGCCGGGGCGAGCCCGGTGTGGCTGTCGGCGTGCAGCGGGGACAGCGCGCGGGGATCGGTTCCCGAGGGGACGGCGAGCCGGTGCACCAGCCGTAGTTGGGGAACGGTCAGGGTCGGGGTGTGGGCGTGCTCGGTGACCGAGGGGTGGTCGAGCATCGTGTCGGTCACGTCCGTAACGGGGTTGACCAGCACCTGCGCCCGCAGTCGCAGACCGGCCTGCCTGGCGCGGACGGCGGCCAGGGCGGTGATCAGTGCGCCGCAGCTCTCGCCGAACACGGCGATGCGCGCCGGGTCGATGCCCCAGTCGGCGGCGTGCCGCACCAGGTGGTCGAGTGCGTCCCAGCCGTCGTCGGCGGCGGCCGACAGCGGAGTGTCCGGGGCGAGGAGGCGGTGCTCCACCGAGACGACGAGGGCCGGCAGCCGGGCGGCGAGATGGCTGTTGATCCAGTCGCTCTGCACCGCCGTGCCCACGAACCCGCCGCCGTGGACGTGGAGGACGAGGGGCAGGGCCGCCGCCCGGTCGGCGGAGCCGGCGCCGCGTTCAGGTACCGGCAGGTGGGCCCGTACCGGCCGGTGGACCCGTACCGGCAGACGGCGGCCGGGCAGTGCCAGCGACTGCCAGTCGATCGCGGCACCGGGGTCCGGCATCCCGGTGATCGCCCGCATCGCCGGCGACGCCCGCCTGCGGTTCTCCGCCTCGCTGTAGGCGGCCAGTTCCTCGGCGCTCATCGTCACCCAGTCCGGCTCGCCTCCCAATGCCTGCTCCCGCAGCCCGCTGCCGCTCGCCGACGGCTGCCGTGCACCGCTGTCCCCGCTCATGCCTTCTCCTCCTCGAAGAGTTTCGCTACCTGAGGTATCGATACTTAAGGTAGCGGAACTAGCTATGGTGGGGGAATGACCAGAACGCCTCCTCCCGCCCGACCGCCCGGACGTCCCCGCGCCGGCCTCGACGCCGAGGTCTTCGCCGCCACGCTGAGCACCGTCCACGAAATCGGCTACGCGCGCGCCACGGTCGACCGCATCGCCTCCGCGGCCGGCATCGCGAAGTCGACGGTCTACCGCCGCTGGCCGTCGAAGGGCGCGCTGATCGTGGACTGCCTCCTCGACGCGTTCGGCCCGGTTCCGCTCGAGGAGGGCGCCGACCGGGCCGAGCTCATGGCCTCGACCATCCGCTGGATCGCGGCGAAGATCGGCGAGCCCGGGCTGGGCGACGCGTTCGCGGGCGTGTTCAGCGACGCCGTGAGCGACCCGGCCCTGCGCGAGATCCTCTCCTCACGGTTGCAGGACCCCTACCGCCTCGCCCTCCAAGAGGCGCTCGACGAGCCGGAGAACAGGGTCCTGTTCTTCATCGACGTCGTCGTCGGCACCCTGCTCCACCGGATGGGCATGACCGGCGAACCGATGGTCGATGCCGATGTCGACGCCCTCGTCGCGATGATGCTGCCGCACTTCACCCGCGCCGTCGGTCCGACCTGACGGTGGATCGCCGGACCACCCGCTGATCACCGGCATTGACGATTCACGAGAACAGGAGGCGCCGTGCCGCGCTCCGAGCCGCTGCCCCGCACCGTCCGCCTCCTCTTGCTCGCTCGGGTCGTCAACCGGCTCGGGGCCTTCTCACTGCCCTTTCTCACCGCGCTGATCAGCACCGACCACGGCGCGAGCCTGACCGCTGCCGGTCTCGTCAGCGCCGCCTTCGGGCTCGCGACGATCCCCTCGCGGCTGGCCGGAGGACACCTGGCCGACCGGATCGGCCGGCGCACGACCATCGAGCTCGGGCTCTGCGGATGCGCCGTCGCCCAGCTGGCCATCGCGGCCTCCACGTCGCTCACCCGGGCGGTCGCCGGGGCGGTGCTGCTCGGGCTGGCCTTCGAGCTGTACGAGCCCCCGAGCCAGGCGATCATCGGCGAGTCCGTGCCGGAGCAGCACCGGGTGCGCGCGTTCAGCCTGTTCAGCGCCGCGCTCGCGGCGGGCGGCATGGGCGCCGGACTGCTCGCCGCCCTGCTCGGCCGCTGGGACCTGCGCTGGCTCTTCGTGACCGACGCCGCCACCTGCCTGGCCTGCGCACTGCTGATCCGCCTGGCCCTGCCCCGCGACCGTCCCGAACCAGCCGCAACGGGCCGGAAGGGCAGCGCCGTACGACCGCTGCGCGACCGGACCCTGCTGAACGTCCTGGCCACCGGGACCGCCTACGCCCTGATCAACCAGCAGGCCGCGATCAGCCTGCCCCTCGCACTCGAACGGCAGGGTCTGCCCGCCGCCGACGCCGGCCTGTTGTTCACCGCGGCCGCAGCCACCACCGTGCTCGCCCAGCCGCTGATCCGGCTGCCCTGCGCGACCCGGCTGACCACGCCCGTGGCACTCGCCGTCGCCCATCTCCTGCTGGCCGCAGGTCTGACCGGCTACGCCCTCACCCACACCCTGCCGGCGCTGCTCGCCTCGGCCGCCGTCCAGAGCCTCGGCGACCTCCTGGTCATGGGCCGCATCTACGCGCTGGTCACCGAACTCGCACCGGCCGGAGCGAGCGGCCGCTACCTGGCCGTCTTCGGTACCAGCTGGGGCATCGCCGCGACGCTGGCCCCGCTCGTCGGCACCCAGCTCCTCGCCCACGCGGGGACCACCGCACTGTGGTCGGCCATGGCCGCGTTCTGCCTGCTGCTCGCCGCAGTGCACCTGCGGGTGACACCGGTCTCGGGCCGGTCCGTACTGCCGCTGAACCCCGGCCGAGGTGCGGCCCTTCGCCACGAAGCCGGCGCCGTCGACGACGAACACCCCGCCGCCTGACGCGGGGCAGGGCCCGGGCGCCGAAGGCTTCGGGGACGGTGACGCCGACCCCGACCGGCGTCGCTGCTCGGTACGCCTGGTGCTCCGCCGACACCGCGGCACGCCGCATGTCCGGAGGGCGGGCACGGGGCGGTCCTGCCCGGTACCGCACAGCGGGCAGCCGGGCAGGACTGGTGCTCGCTCGAAAGGTCAGGCCTTCACGAGGACATAGGTCCCGGTGCCGTCGGGCTTGCCCATGCTGTACTGGCGCAGGGGCTGGCCTTCCGCCTTGCGATCGTGGCCGATCATGTAGCCGGTGTACTTGTTCTGAATCCCGATCTTGTCGGAACCGGGGACGTCTCGGTAGAGGTAGAAGCGCTGGAGGTCGTCCGTCTTGCAGTCAGCCTGCTGCAGGACGGCACCCTCGTCGGCGGCGGTCGGCTCGGCAACGGCCAGGCACTTGTTGGTCGCGCGGTTGATCAGGACCTGTTCGGCGAGGCCGTTCTCCTCCGGGCCGCGGCACAGCTGCCATTGGTCCTGGCTCAGCCAGGCCTGGGAGGCGGGCTGCAACTGGACGTTGTTGCTCATGTCCAGGAAGCCGGGCGCGGACCAGAACAAGGCGCGGTCCGGTGTGGCGATCTTGTAGCTGGCCATGTCACAGGTGAACCCGGGCGGCGTGCCGGTACCGGGAAATCCGGGGATGTCCTGCGCGACGGCCTTGGCCGGCGCGGCCGCCTCGGAGTCGGCTGCGGCGGAACTCCTCGGAGCGCGGAGGGCTGCGCTGCAACCGAGGATGTCCTGAGCCTTGCGCATGATGCTGCTGGGCGGGACGGTGTCCTCGCAGCGCACCGCGCCTTCTTCCAGGGTGGTGTAGGTGGTGTAGCTGCCGCTGGTGGGGCCGTCGACCCACTTGGTGGCGAAGGTGTTGTTGCCCAGGGCGACGCGGTTGCAGTTGAGGCTGCCGTACTCGCCGGTGACCTTCCGGGTCCCCTCGTACAGGGCGTAGTAGCCGGGCTTGCGGAAGTCCCAGGTGATCGACTTGGACTCGCTGCTGGTGGTGCTGGCAGACATCTGCACGCTCAGTCCCAGGCTCGCGCCGACCATGCCGAGGGTGCCGATCTGGAAGTCGCCCTGGATGGAGACGTTCAGGCCCACCGACACGGTGACCGTGCTCTGCGTGCTGGTCTCCACGGTCTGGGAGCCGGTCGTGCCGTCGGTGACGTACCAGCCCTTGAAGTGGGTGATCGTCGGAACGATCTGGGTGGACTTGATGTACGGATACCGCTTGCCGAGATCGGCCGGCGTACAGGCGTCCCCGAGCCTGGGCTGGCCGGCCGCCGCTGCGGCGGCCCCGGAAGGAGCGGGAGCGGCCTCGGCGGCGGAGGCGGCCGTGGCCGCCGTGGCGGAGAGCGCGGAGACGGCGACGGCGAGGACCGTCAGTCCCCTTTTCCAGCGGCCGGATGATCGTGAGTGACGCATCGTACTCATCCCCCTTGGGCCGGACCCGCGTTGGGGCAGGCGGGAACCCCGGCCGGCGTGGTCGGTGTGATGGTGCGGATCACCAGTGAACGTAGCGGCAGCGGGACCGGTGCGGCGACGCCGGAACCGGTCAGAGGGATCATGGGCTCGCAGCCGACGCGGAGTGGCCTGCTTCTGCACAGGCCCAATCGGGCTTGCCCGGGTTCGTCACCGTTCATCAGGGTCAGGGGTGATGGGATGACTGGCTGGGAGCCAGTCATCAGGAGTGGCCCTCCCCTGGCCGGATCACGCTGAGCGCGCCGTACGCGGACGCTCCCTGACGCCCGGCCGGACCGGCGGATCCGCGGACCGGCGAACCGTGTGGCCTGCAGTGCTGTCGGCGGGACGCGCCCGCTGCGTCAGGTTTGCCTCGACGGGCAGGCCGCATCCGGCCACGAAGGCGCCGGCCCGGGCCACGCACTCCCTCCCCCTCGCCGGCCACAGCCCCGGTCCGGTCCGGTCCTGGTCATCCACGTGCGCTCCGGCCACCGGCAGGTGCCGCCCGCCGGCGGCGGCGGCTCTCCGCCCGACCGCGATCCGGCCAAACTTTCACATTCCGAACATCAATCCGAGCAGCGGTTCCTAGCATCCCGGTGACCTTCACGGCCGTGTGACCAGCACCGGCCGTCTCGGGGAAGGAAGTTCAGTGAACCGCGCCAGACGCTGTCTGGTGGCGATCGTCTCGCTCGCCATCGCCGCCACCACCCTCACCGGCACCGCCCCGCCGCCCCCACCGACCCCCGCGCCGTCCTCCACCCCGCAGAAGAACTGCAGGCCCACAGCTCCGGGGTCCGAGGTCCGCAAGGACGGGGCGGTCATGGCCTGTGTGGAGAGCTCCCCCGCGCAGGCCCCGGCCGCCACCGGCACCGCGGGCCCGGCCCGGCTCACCGAGCCCTACTGCGTTCCCGATCAGGAGAACGGCACCTTCAGATTCGGCTCCACCCGGCACGGCTACTGCACCGAGAAGACCGTCACCTACACCCTCTACGACGAGGCAGGTGCGACCCTGGGCACCGGGGTCGTCAAGGTCGCCACCTTCGCGACCCTCGACCCGAAGAGCAGAACCTGGTCGGAGACGGTGCAGGCGACCGCCACGGAGGTCAGCTCCAGGGTCGGCGCCCTCCTCATCGGCTTCGAGGCCTCCTGTTCCTACAGCTGCACGATGGACAGGGCCAAGGCCTGGGGCGGAAAGCACGAGCTCCTCAACCGGGGCCAGAGCAAGGACGACTACGTCACCTACCGGACCACCGTGGCGAACGGATTCCAGTCCGTCGTGGTGCCGCGGTACAAGGTGGACCTCTATTCCGTCGGAGAATCCGCCCCCGGCAAGCGCGACAACGAATGGAACGGACTCACCCTCCGCTGCGACGCGGTACTCGCAGATCCCGGCTGCATCGTCTCGGGGAACATGGCCAATGTGAACATCTCCATAGGCCGGTACGGCGCCGCGGCCATCACCTACCTGTGGGCCCAGCACAATCTCTACGCCAACAATTTCGGGACCAAGGAAAAGCCCCTGGAACGCAACGCGGACGAGAACGCGGCCAAGCGCAAGCGCTACCAGACCTGCGACGCCGCCCCGGACCCCATGGTCAGACGGCCCGACCTCGTGCCGGACGACTCCTGCGACGAATTCCCGTTCGCCGGATCATTCCAGGGCGGCACCAACGGCGCGCAGTGCGCAGAAATCCTCCCGTTCAAGGAGAACGGGGGCTGGCAGGTCGACGTGATGGAACCCAGGTCCAACGCCCCCTGCGTCCGCAGCCACGTACCCAACGGCGACAACACGGGCGCGGGCGGGGAATACGGCCGCGCCGTCCAGAGTGAACGCATCCTGGACGGGGAGTTCTATACGGTCACCGTCACGGAATAGCGCCGCCTCCGCCCGGCCGTGGCCGTCCGCGGGTCCGCATCATCGCGATGTCGCGGCGGCGGAACCCGGGCCGGCCGTGGAGGTCGGGCAGGTGGCTGCGGCGCACGCAGTTCACCCGCGCCGATCACACCATGCCGCGGATCCGCAGTGGCGGCAGCCGGTCGGGCGGTGCGCTCACGTCACCGCTCACCCCACCGCTCACGTCACCAGGTGCAGCGCCGTTTCCGCGATGCCCAGCCGTACGCTCTGCCCCCAGGTCAGCTCCAGGGCGTCGCTCTCCATCCCGTCGCCGAAGACCACCATCCGGTCCGACTCCACGGTCAGTTGCAGTCCCTGCCCCCGCCCCAGCTCTCCGGCGACCTTCGTCGTACCGGTCGTGGGTGAGGGCCACGCCTCGCGCACGAACCACAGGAGCCGCCGGTCGCAGGGTGCGGGCAGCCCCACGGGGCTGCCGCGCTCCAGCCACAGCGAACGCAGCCAGCCGGTGGCGCCCGTACCGGTGCCCACCAGCACCCCGGAGGACGCCTGGGCCTCGCCCGGGCCCTGCTCCCCGTCGGAGCCCAGACGGTAGCGGGCCGTCTGGTGACCGGGCGAACCGAGGTAGATCTCGTTCAGCGCGACAAGGCGCTGGGTGTCGTCGGCGACCGCCTCGACCATGGTCAGCTCCTGCGCCCCGCCCCCGGCGGCCGCCGCACGCAGCAGGGCGGCTGCGTCCGCGCAGCGGTGCCGGACCAGGACGCCCGGATTGCGCCCCGGGTCGGTGTCGATGCCCACCACCGGCTGTCCGCGGAGATACTTCGCGGTGTTGGCGACCAGACCGTCCTGGCCGACCACGACCACCACGTCCTCCGGGGCGAACAGGAAGCGGTCCAGATCCGCCCGCTCCACCCGGGAGCTGCGCCAGGTGAGCGGAACCGCCGCCGCCACCTCCCGCAGCGCCTCCCGTGTGCGGTCGTGGCGGCGGACCACCTCGTCGATCGACCGGCCCCGGCTGGACAGGAAGAACGCGGCCTGCCCGTGCGTCCCGTGCCGGGCGAGCAGTTCCTCGTACTCGGTCCTGCGGTGCACGAGCACCGCCCGCGGGGCCAGGCTCACGCGTCCGCGCCGCCTTCCGGCCGTCCGAGCCTGGCGAGGAGCCCGGTGAGGACGTCGGGCGAGAGCGTGATGCTCTCGATCCGCGGCAGGTTCTCCGCCAGCCTGGTCGCCGCGAGGGCGTGCAGCGTGCCCGGGCCGGCTTCGTCGTGCACGTGCAGCCAGGCGGCCTGGACCTCGGCGCGGGCCGCGCCCGTCTCGCGCGCCGCCTCGGCGTCCGCGCGGGCCAGCCGGACCTTGCGGGCCGCCTCGGTCTCGGTCCGTACGCCGTCCGCCGCCGCCTTCTCCTCGGCTTCGCGGCGGGCGTTGATGCCGCGCTGGTCGATCAACTGCTCTTCGCGTCGCGCCAGTTCGATCTGACTGGCCAGCTCGTTCTCGGCGATGGCACGCTCACGCTCGACGGCCACGGCCCGCCGTTCGTACGTGGCCCGGTCGGCCTCCTGCTGGATCTGCTCGCGGGCCGGGGTGCGCAGGGCGCGCTCCACCTCGGCCTCGGGGCGGATCGCCACGACCCGCACGGCCACCACCTCGATGCCGGTGGCCGGGAGCCTGGGCTCGGCGGCGAGACCGGCGGCGACCCGCTCCCGCACGGAGGCGACGCCGTCCACCAGGGCGACGGCCAGCGAGGTGCGGGCCAGTACGTCCAGCGTGTGCTGCTGCGCGGTCTCGGTCAGGAGAGTGGCGATCTGCTCCAAGGGCGCGCCGCGCCAGCTCCCGGTGTCCGGGTCGATGGAGAAGTCGAGCCGGTCCGCGGCCTCGGTCGGGTCGCTGATCCGGTAGGTGACGGTGGCCTGCACGGCAACGTCCTGGAAGTCGGACGTACGGGCGTGGAACGCCATGGCCAGCTCCCGGTCGTCGACCGGGACTTCGGAGAGCGCCGCCGACAGTGACCGGTACCAGAAGCTGAGCCCGCGCCCGTCGTGGACGAGTCGGCCGCGCTTGTGGTGGCGGATGTGAACGGTGGGCGCGGAGCGCAGATGACGCCAGCCGAAGCGCCGGGTGATGTCGGCCATGACGGACCCCCTTGATTTCGTCAGTGCGACGATAACGAAGGCGGCCCATATCGTCAAGGGGACGAAAAGAAGGGGTTCGGGGGCGCGGGACGCTGCCCCCGCGTGCCGCAGCACACCCGTCAGCAGGGCGCCGCGGATGGCCGCGCCCGCGCCCAAGGCCCGCTCGTCGACGCGCGGTCGAGCGGAGGGGCTTTCACCGCGAGTCACCACCGGCCGGGTCGCCCGGCCCTCCCCCGTCTCCCGACGCCAGCGAGTCCGGTTCCCCGCTGACAACGCGGCGACCACGGCGTCGGCGAGCCCCCTTGCTCGTTGGGCGGTGGCCCCTCGCCATACGACTGCCTCGACCACGCACCGGTGGACCTCGGCCGGCCGGGCCCGGTCCGGCGCGGAGGAACCGCCGCGGCCACCCGCCCGGGCGGCGGCCGATGACCCGCACACGGCATCTGCTCACCGGCGCCCGTGTCGAGCCGATCCCAAGCCCCCCCGCGACGGTCCGTCAAGAACAGACGGAATACGGCTCGGCATCTCCTCGTCCGTCAGCGACTCCCGGACGGGCACGCGGGGTTTCGCCGGGCTGCCGAGGCTCGCTCGGTGATCGAGGCGGCGAGGGCCACGCACTCGTTGCAGATGTGCACCCCGGCGCCCGCGACCAGTGATCGCCATGGCTGACCCACACCCCCGGAGGGACGGGAGTCGACCGGGACTGTGCTTCCGGGGACCGGTCCGTGCCCGGGCGAGGTCCGTACCCGGGAAACGGTCTGCCTTCTTGCGGCGCGAACCCGGTGACGCCTTCGTCGCCGCGGAACTCGACGGCGCCACGGCCACATCCACGGGCGGCGCACCGCTCCCTGCGCACTTCGTGCCGACCGGACACCCGGTCGACTCCCCCGGCGAGCCGGCCCGGGCGCCGCCGGACCAGGTGCCCGACCCGTTCCGCAGCCGCCTGCCGGGCGACGCCGCCACCGGCCCCGCGGCCTCGCCCGACAGGCGGTTGATTCCCCACTCGACAGGAGGGGCGGCGGGAGCGATGATCAGCTTCAGTTCGGGGGGACGTACGGGCGTGACGTGAAGGTCTGGTGTCGCTCGTCTTGTTGGGCGGTCGGCACCGTGCCCGCGACATCAGGGGAGATGCCGGTGTTTCGAGCGGTGACGGATGCGGTGGCGGTTGCGGGCACGGCAGGCATGCCGAAGGGGCCGCTGATCGGGCGGGACGGCGAACTGGACCGGCTCACCCGGCTGTTGACCGAAGAGCGTCGGACGAGCAAGGTCGCGGTGATCGAGGGCACGGCCGGCATCGGCAAGACCCGGCTGCTGGGGGCGCTGGTCGAGCGGTCCGCGGCGGCGGGGCGCGAGGTGCTGCGGGGGGTGGCCACGCCGGCCGACACCGATGTGCCGTACGGGCTGCTGATGCACGCCCTCTACCACACCCCGGCGTTGGACCTGCTGGAGGAATTCGCCGACCAGCCGTCCCCGGGGGCCTCCCAGCTCCACCGCAGGCACCGCCGGCTGCGGGACGCCCTGCTGGAGAACGCCGACCGCACACCGGTGCTCCTCGTCCTGGACGACCTCCAGTGGGCCGACGAGGAGTCCCTGCGACTGCTCGAACACGTCTTGCGCGGGCCTGCCGACCAGCGCCTCGGCCTCGTGCTGGCGCACCGCACGGGAGGCTGCCCGGCGTGGCTGGCGCGTGCCCTCGGGGACACCGCCGCGCTGCGGATCGCGCTCGGCCCGCTGGCCCCCGCCGACGCCGCCCTGCTCGTACCGGGAGCCCCGCCCGCCCGGGAGCGCCAGCTCGTCGCGGCGGGCCGCGGCAACCCCCGCCAGCTGCGCGCCTTACACTCCCTGACGGCCGCCCTCCCGGCCGACCGGGCCGACGAGCTGGCGGGCGAGCTGGCCTCGGGGGACCCCCGCCCGGTGGGCCTCCTCGACGGCTGGTACCCGGATCCCGACCTGCTCGGCGAGTTCGACAGCCTGCCGGCCGGCGCCCGGGCGGTACTGCAGGCGGCAGCCGTCGCCGGTGCGGAGTTCGACGCGGCGCTCGTCGCGGAGGTGGCCGTCCTGCCGGAGCGCCAGGTCGGCACCGCCCTCGACGAGCTGGCCGACCACGGCTGCATGGTGGGAAGTGCCGGGTGGTACCGGTTCGGCAGACCGCTGCTGGGCTCCGTCGGCTACCGTCTGGCGAGCCCCGCCTGGCGCGTCGAGGCGCACCGGCGGGCCGCCGCCCAACTCGACCGGCGCGGCGCCGCGCCCGGTGCCTGGGCCGCGCACGTCGAGCACCTGGCCCGTACGGCGTCCGGGGACGAGCTGGCCCGGCTCGTCGACATCGCCCGGGCGGAGTTGCACCAGGCGCCCGAGACCAGCATCCGGCGGCTGCGCACCGTGCTGCGGGTGCTCGCCGACCGGGGTGACCGTGTCCAGCTCCGGCGGGCCGCGCTGCTGTTGGGCCGGGCCCTCACGGTCACCGGGCGGCTCGACGAAGCCGCCGAGGTGCTGCGGCCGCTGCTCTCCGGCGCGAGCGGTGGCTCGACGGCCGCGGCGGACCTCCTCGCGCTGGGCGAGCGGCTGCGGGGCCGGGGGGACCGCGCGTACCGGCTGCTGCACGAGGCCGGCATCTGCGACGGCACCCCGGCGGAACCGGGCACGGCCCCGCCCCGGTGGTCGCGTACGGCAGACCCTGCGGCCCGCGCGCAGGAGGCCGCGGACGCCCGGCCCGGCACCTCGGTGGAAACCGGGATCAGCCTGGCCAGACGCGACATGATGAACGGTCAGTGGGCGCGATGTCTGGGCCGACTGGACACCCTCGGCATCCCGTCGGACCGCCCGGAACTCGCGGCGGCCGCCGACGCCCTCAGAAGCCTCAGCCTGATCGTCCAGGGGAACGTGCCGGGCGCCGTCGATGCGCTCGACTCGGCCGAGCGCAGCGCCGACTCCCTCACCGGGAGCGAACGGCTGCGGCTCCTCGGCGGTCTGCCCGACCTGTGCTGGGCGGAGATCCTGCTGGAACGGCCGAACCAGTGCGCGCGCCGGGTCGAGGAGGCCCTCGCACTCGCGGAGGCCCACCGGCACCGCTACATGCTTCCCGAACTGCACGTCGTCCGGGCATCGTTGCTGACCGCGTCCGGGCCGATGGAGGACGCCCTTGCGGCGGCGGACACCGCGCTGGAGCTGGCCAGGTCACTCGGCACGACGGAGATGCTCGCGCCGGCTGCGGGCCTGCGGCTGCGGGCCATCCTGTACGGCGCCGGCCCCGGGGCCGCCGGGCCGGCGCTGGCTCTCCTGGAAGGCTGCCCGGAGCCGGAGACGTGGATGTGGGCGGGCTTCATCCGGCACGTACGCGCCGAGGCCGGGATGGCACTGGGACGTCCGCTGCCGCCGGCGGAGGGGGTACGGCTGCTCGTGTCCCCGGACGGGGACCGGTCCGATCCGATGTGCGTCCACGGCCACGATCTCGCGGCCGAGTTCTGGGCCCGGACGGGGGACGCCGAGGCGGTCGCCCGCCACGCCGAGCAGGCGAATCGCGTCCCGGTGCCCGGGCTCGCGGTCTGCGGCGCGATCGCGCTTCTCGCCGACGCCCGGCTGGCGGCCGTCCGCGCCGAGCACGAT
>NZ_JBHYVA010000002.1:0-6512 GCF_042750055.1 Streptomyces sp. NPDC059456 | reverse complement strand
GTGCTCCGCCGCGGCGGGGGGGGCGGGGCGGCGGGCGGTGCGGGTGGGGTGAGACCTGGTCGCGGCGGGGGCGGGGCCCCGGGGGGGCGCCCCCCGGGGTGGCCCGTCAAGGCCGGGCTGGCGCACCTGGTCGCGGCACGCTCCGAACGGAGCCTGGGGCGCGACGAGGCGTTCGCCCGGGCGGTCCGCGCTGCGGAGGAGCAGTTCGAACGGGCCGGCGCGCACGCGCTGCGCAGCACGGCGACGGAGCTGCGCGGCTCGCTCCCGCCCGCACCGTCCCCCTCGTACTCCCCGCCCTCCCCGTCCTCGGTCGGCCCGGACGGTGACGGGCCCGGCCCCGCGGGACGTGGCGGGGAGGAACGCCTCGCGGACCGCGCGCCGTCCCTCCTGCGGGCCGCCGGCCCGGCGGACTCCGTCCTGTCCGCCCGGGAGCGCGAGATCGCCGACCTGGTCCTCGAAGGGCTCACCAACCAGAAGATCGCCGCGCGGCTGTTCGTCAGCGTCCGCACCGTGGAGACGCATCTGACGCGCGTCTACGGCAAGTTGGGCATTGCCCGGCGCGGGGCGCTCGCCCGGGCGCTGGACTCCGTCTGACGGCCCGGCAGCAGCCTGTGACCGCCGCACACGGTGCGGCACGCTCGTTCACCGGCCCCGGAGCCTTCCGCAGCACTGCGGGAGCGCCCCGGGGCCGGCCCGTTTCACGGTCCCTCGTACGGACGTTGCCGGGGACCCCGTACGTACGTGTCGTGGTTTCCCGCAGTCTCCCCGCTGCCTGACCAATACGGGTGCACCCTGCGGGAATCCACGATCTGTGGCGCGCACCCGCCGCATTAGCGTCCTTCCTGTGCCCGGCAGACGCCGGGGAACACGGCCCCCCACCCACCGACGTGCCGGGGCGAGGCATGCCTCGCCGGCTGGCGGACGCGGTGGCGCGGCCGGTGGAGCAGACGGACGGGAGGCAGCTGGTGCAGCAGGTCGAAGGGGCGGGCGGGAAGCCCGGGGTGGCCGGCGCGGCGGACGGTTTCCGTCTGCAGGGCCTGGCACTGGCGGTCCTCGCCGAGCACGGTGCACACGACTGGACGGTCACCGAGGACGACGCCTGGTGCCGGGTGATGCCGCCCGGGCGGGACGAGCGGATCCAGGGCTGGAAGCTGCACCTGTCCGCGACCCGGCTGTCGGCGCCCGAGGTGGTGCACCGCGCGGCGACCGTCCTGGTCGCGGCCGGCTGCGGCTTCAAGTTCGCCAAGAACATCGCGGTGGTCGAGGAGATGACCTCGGACCGCTACGACCGCGCCCAGTGCGGCAAGATCGTCACCTGCTACCCATCGGACGACGAACAGCTGCGCCGGCTCGCCGCCGCCCTGGACGAGGCCACCGCCGGACTGCCCGGCCCGGCCATCCTCTCCGACCGCCGGCTGCGCCCGGGCAGCCTGGTGCACTACCGCTACGGCGTGTACGGCGGGGTGCCGGTGCTGACCAACGACGGCAGCCACCAGCTTCGGGTCCAGGCCCCGGACGGCACCACCACGGAGGACCTGCGCAAGCCGTGGTTCTGCCCGCCGGCCTGGGCCGTGTCACCCTTCCCCGCGGAGTCGCCGGCCGCCCCGTCGGCCCCCAGGACGCCGGGGCCGGTCCTGCTCGCCGGCCGGTACGAGATCCGTGAGGCGATCCGGCACTCGGCCCGGGGCGGCATCTACCGGGCGCTCGACCACCGGACCGGAGCGGAAGTCGTGGTCAAGCAGGCACGGGCGCACGTCGGCACCCGGGTGACGGGCGAGGACGCCCGCGACGCGCTGCGCCGCGAGTCCGCCGCTCTGACGGAGCTCGACGGGATCGCCGCCGGGCACGTGGAGCTGTTCGATCTGGACGGCCACACCTTCCTCGTCCAGGAGTCCCTGCCCGGGAGCACCCTCGCCCAGTGGGTGCAGGACGAGCTGGACCGCACCGACCGCACGGCGGGCCTCGAACCGGCGCGGGTGGTGGAGACGGCCCGCCGGCTCGGCGCACTGCTGGCCCAGGTGCAGGACCGGGGGATGGTCTACCGGGACTTCACCCCGAACAACATCATCGTGGGGCCCGACGGCGGGCTGCTGCTGATCGACCCCGAGCTGGCGGTCCGGCCCGGGCAGTGGGCCACCCGCGGCTACACCGAAGGGTTCGCCGCGCCCGAGGCGGTCCACGGGCCGCGGTTCGGCCCGGTGCCCGGCCCGGAGTCGGACCTCTACTCGCTCGGCGGGGTCCTCTTCTACCTGGCAGTGGGCACCGCGCCCACGTTCCCCAGGAGCCGGCCCGAACCGTCCTCATCCCGGCTGCGGCTCACCGGGCTGCTCACGATGAGCGGGGAGCGCAACCGGGCCGCCCGCCTGCTGGCGCCGGCCGTGCTCGGCCTGACCCATGACGAGCCGGCAGCGCGTTGGAGCCTCGCCCGGCTGGGCGAGTTCCTGGACGGGCTCGACGTCGACGCCCCCATCGCGGTGCTGCCGGAGGTCGGCTCCGGCAACGACCGGCTCCGGGCGGCCGGTTCGCCCGAGGGCGGCGCGGACCGCTGCCTCCCCGCCGACCGCTGCCTCCCCGCCGACCGTTACCTCCCCGCCGACCGGCTCGGCACCGAGCTCCAGCAGCGTCTGGTCGACGACGGCCTGGCCCATCTGCTGGCCACCCTCCCGGAGCCGGGCGACGATGTCCCGCGCCTGTGGCCCAGTACCGGATTCGGCAGCAGTTCCGACGCCTGCAACGTGCAGCACGGCGCCGCCGGCGTGCTCGGCCTGCTGACCCTCGCCGACACCCACGCCGGCCCCGCCGGGGACCGCGACGAACTGCGCGCCGCCCTGTCGCAGGTGGCCGGCTGGCTCGACCGGCGCCGCACCCAGGTGTCGACGGTGCTGCCCGGGCTCTACTTCGGCCGCGCCGGCACCGCCTGGGCGCTGCACGACGCCGCCCGCCGCCTCGACGACCCGGAACTGGCCGAACGCGCGGCCGGGTTGGCCCTTGCCCTCCCCGTCCGCTGGCCCAACCCGGACGTCTGCCACGGCGCCGCCGGCAGCGCGCTCACCCAGCTCCACCTGTGGCACGCCACCGGGCGCGAGGAGTTCCGCCGGCGGGCGGCCGAGGCGGCAGACGGCCTGCTGGCCGCCGCCGAGTACGACGGCGACCGGGTGTACTGGCCGGTCCCCAAGGACTTCGACTCGGCCCTCGCGGGCATCCGGCACCTCGGCTTCGCCCACGGCGTCGCCGGTGTCGGGTACGCCCTGCTGGCCGCCGCCCGGGCCACCGGCGAGCGGAGGTACCTGGATGCCGCCGTCGACGCCGGCAACACCCTCGTCTCGGAGGCCGAACGAGGCCCGTGGGGGGCCCGCTGGCGCACCGACCGCGACGACGCCCCCGGCAGCGGGATGCTGTACCACTGGTGCAGTGGGGCGTCCGGTGTCGGTACGTTCCTCGTCCGGCTCTGGCAGGACACCCGGGACCCCGCCCATCTGCGTGCCGCCGAGGAGGCCGCGGTCGCGGTCCGCGGCGCGCGGTGGACCTCCCCGACCGCGGCCTGCCACGGACTGGCCGGCAACGGCGAGTTCCTGCTCGACCTCGCCGACGCCGTCGGCGGACCGTACCGCGACTGGGCGCAGGAGCTGGCGGCGTCGCTGTACGCCCGGCACGCCGACCGGGACGGCCGCCTGCTCATCGCGGACGAAAGCGGGACGGAGGTCACCGCCGACTGGAACGTCGGTCTGAGCGGCGTCGTCGCCTTCCTGCTCCGGCTGCGGCACGGCGGTCCGCGTCCGTGGATGGCCGACGGACCGGTGTTCCCCCAGGGTGGGCCGGCCGACCGTACGCAGGTGCGGCCGTGAGCGCC
The DNA here is from genome assembly GCF_042750055.1 of Streptomyces sp. NPDC059456. NCBI lineage: Bacteria > Bacillati > Actinomycetota > Actinomycetes > Kitasatosporales > Streptomycetaceae > Streptomyces > Streptomyces sp. NPDC059456. The sequence goes on along the minus strand of NZ_JBHYVA010000002.1, from coordinate 2,662 downwards.
CGTACCGCGGCCCTGTCTGCGGACGGCCGCCGGTCCGCACCGACCGAGGCGGAGGTGACGGTCCGCAGCAGCTTCCGGTTCTCCGCCGACGGTCTGCGGGCGGCGTGCGTGGCCACCGGCACCGACGGGCGCCACTTCGCCGAGGGCTGGCGCCTGGGTCCGGCCGGTCCCCGTCTCGACCTGCGCACCGAACTGGGCAGCGACCCCGCCTGGACCCAGCTCCTCCCGCTCGACGGCACGAGCGTGCTGGCCTCCTGGCACGGGCGGGGCGGGGCGCAGTCGCTGGCCCGGCTGACCGCCGACGGGCACCGTGACAGCGTCTCCGTGCCGGGCGGGCGTCCGCTGCGGCTGCTGCCGGCGCCCGAGGGGTCCGGACTCCTGGTCCTCGGGGTGAGCGGCGGCGCGGCGCGTGACACGCTCGTCCTCTCGGTGCGCGGGGACCGGCCCCGGTTCGAGGTGGCGGCCCGGGTGGACGGCACGCTGCTCGGCGGGACCGTGCTCGGCCACCGGGTGCTGTTCACCCGGCTGCTCGACGACGTCCCGCGGCCGGTCGTGCTCGACCTCCGCGACGGCGGGCTCCGGGACCTGACGGCGCACAGCGGGCCGGCCCACCTGCTGGCCGCGGCCGCGGGACGGGTGCTGCTCGCCCGGTTGACCCCCGAGGCCAACCGGCTCGCCCTGGCGGACCTGGACGGTGACGCGCCGCTGCGCGCGGTCCACGGCGACACCGGTCTCCCCGGCACCGTCCACCCGCTCGCCCTGGACCCGGACGGCGACCGGCTGGCCCTGCTCACCACGTCCGGGGCCAGGTCGTTCCTCACCGTTCTCGACCCGGTCTCGGGCACCGCCCGTCAGATCGACATGCCGCCGGGAGACCTGCTGCCGTTCGCGGCGTGGACCGAGCACGGGCTGTGGCTGCCGCACTCCGACCCGGGCCGGCCGCGCACCTTCGGCTGGGTGCCACCCGCCGGTACCGCCCTCGAACTTCCCGAACCGGCCCGGCCCGGCCACCAGCCGGCCCGCCTGGAGACCTTCCCCGGCGCGGACGGCCCCGTCGAGGCCGTGCTGTACGGGCCCGACTGGCGCACCGCCCGGCAGGTCGTGCTGGCCCTGCACGGCGGCCCCAACAGCCGCTGGACCCTGGGCTTCGACCCGTTCCTGCAAGCACTGGCCGCGGCCGGCCCGGCGGTGGTCGCGCTGAACCCGCGCGGCAGCACCGGCTACGGCGCCGCCCACACGCTGGCCATCAGCGGGGCGTGGGGCGGTCCCGACCTGGCCGACGTCACCGCCGTCGGACGCTTCCTGATCCGCGAGCGCGGTGCGGAGCGCGACCGGCCGGCCCTGTACGGGGTCAGCTACGGCGCCTTCCTGGCCCTGCTGGCAGCGGCGGCCGAGCCCGACGGCTGGACGGCCTGTGCGGCCGTGGCGCCGTTCCTGTCCGGTCCCCGGCTGCACGCCGACGGCTCGGCGCAGGTCCGCGGCATGGTCGAGCGACTGGACGGGCTGACCCCCGTACGGGACCGGCTCGGTCCGCGGGACGTGGAACGGTTGGCCCCCGCCCTGGCGGCGCCGCTGCTGCTCGTCCACGGCACCCGCGACGACTCGGTGCCGGTCGGCCACTCACGGGCGCTGGCGGCACGGCTGACGTCCCTCGGCCGCCGCCCCGGCACCGACTTCCACTACCTCGAACTTCCCGACCGCGGCCACGCCGTGCTCGGGTCCGGAACCGCCGATCCGGTCGTCGCACCGGTCGTGCGGTTCCTCACCGGGCAGGGCCGTCCCGCCCCGCCCGGGTCCGTACCGGCACCACAGGACACGAAGGGAGGTGATCAGTGATGGAGCTCGACCTCGACGCCCTGCAGCAGCTGCCCGCCGAGGAGCAGCAGGCCGGCGTCTGCCGCTACACCTGCTGCGTTTCAAGGATGGGAACCGGAACCGGGGACACCACCGAGGCGTGAGGAAGGTCCGCCGAAGCGGACCCCTCGTCCCGGGCGGACCCCTCGTCCCGTCCCCGCGGCGCCCCTCCCCGGGACACCGCCGCACCCACCACCCCCTGGAAGGAGGTGATCACCCATGGAGCTCGACCTCGATGCCCTGCAGCAGCTGCCCGCAGAGGAGGAGCAGACGACCATCTGCCGCATCTCCTGCAAGGTCAGCTGCGACATCACCTGCACCGCCACCGGCGCGTAGGTCCCGCACCACCCCACGGACGGCGAACCCGCCGAACCACACCCCCTTTCGGAAAGGAACACCGTCATGGAACTCGACCTCGACGCCCTGCAGCAGCTGCCCGCCGAGGAGCAGCAGGCCGGTGTCTGCGGTTACACCTGCAAGGTGACCTGCCCTTCCACCCAGCCCGACGCGTCGTGACGGCGGTCCGGTGAACCGGACCTCCCCACCTCCCGCGGCACCCCGTCCGACCCCTTGAGAAGGAGATCAACCATGGAACTCGACCTCGACGCCCTGCAGCAGCTGCCCGCCGAAGAGGAGCAGGCCGGCATCTGCGGCTACTCCTGCCGGGTCTCCTGCAGGAACACCTGCGGCATCACCGGCGCGTAAGTCCCGCACCACCCCACGGACGGCGAACCCGCCGACCACACCCCCCTCGTCACACGCGGAACGCACACAACGCATACGCCGCCGGGGCATAGTTGCCCGGCAT
>NZ_JBHYVA010000001.1:70500-80922 GCF_042750055.1 Streptomyces sp. NPDC059456 | reverse complement strand
CAGGACACACGCAGATAGGCCTGCCGGACCAGCGGATCGGCCCGGACCGCGGCGGGCGCCCCCTCGGCGAGGACGGCTCCGAGGTCGAGGACCACCACCCGCGTGCAGAGGTCCATCACGAAGGCCACGTCGTGCTCCACCAGCAGCACCGCGCACCCCTCCTCCCCGGCCAGCCGCCGCACAACCGCCGCGAGCTGCCCGCGTTCGGCGGCCGACAGGCCGGACGCCGGCTCGTCCAGGAGCAGCACGCGCGGCGGGTCGGCGACGGCCCGGGCCAGCTCGGCCATCCGGGCCCGGCCCACCGGCAGCCCGCCCGCGTACGAGGCCCCCAGCGCGCCGATCCCGCAGGAGTCGAGCACCCGCCCGGCTTGCTCGCGCCGCTCCCGCTCGAGGCGCCGCCTGGCCGGGAGCCCGGCCAGGTCGGCGGCGATTCCGCCCCCGCCGCCGCGCCACTCCTGTGCGACGAGCAGGTTGTCGGCCACGCTGAGCTGCCCGAACAGCTGCTGCCGCTGAAACGTCCGGCGCACCCCGTGCCGGGCCCGCCAGACCGGCGAGCGCCGGGTGACGTCCTCCCCGTCGAGCCGTACCCGGCCCCGGCCGGGCCGCAGGATCCCGGACAGCACGTCGAACAGCGTGCTCTTGCCGGCCCCGTTCGGCCCGATCAGCCCGCACACCTCCCCGGCGCGGACCCCGATGTCCACCCCGGTCAGCGCCCGCACCCCGCCGAACCGGACGCCGATCCCCGCGCCCTCCAGCACGTACGGCTGCGTCATGTGACCCTCCCCAGGTAGGCGGCGGTGAGCCGGTCGGCCTCCACCTCGGCGCGCGGACCGCACCACGAGACCCGCCCCCGCGAGAGGTACGCCACCGTGTCCGCGACCCCGAGGACGCCGGCGGCCTTCTCCTCCACCAGCAGCAGCGCGGCACCGGCGTCCCGGACCTCGGTGAGCAGCCCGTACACCTCCTCCACCACCCTCGGCGCCAGCCCGAGCGACGGCTCGTCGGCGATCAGCACCCCGGGCGGGCGCTGCAGCAGCGGGGCGAGGGCCAGCATCTGCTGCTCCCCGCCGGACAGTGCCCCGGCGGCCACCGTCCGCCGCTCGGCGAGGCGGGGGAAACGGTCGTAGACGGCGGTCCGCGCGTCCGTCTCCCGGAGGTACAGCGCGAGGTTCTCCTCGACGGTCAGCGCCGGGAAGACGCCCCGTCCCTCGGGGGCGAACAGCACCCCGCTCCGGGCCCGCCGCACCGCGCCGTCGCGCGTCGCCTCCCGGCCGCCGACGAGGACCGCCCCTGCGGTCGCGGTCAGCAGGCCGGCCGCGACCCGGCAGGCGGTGCTCTTCCCGGCCCCGTTCGGCCCGAGCACGACGAGGATCTCCCCCGTCCGGACGGTGAGGTCGACCCCGTGCAGGACGAGCCCGCCGTCGTACCCGGCGGTGACGCCCCGCAGCTCCAGGGCGGGCCCGGCGGGGTCGCCTCCCGGCCCGGGCACCGGCACCGGCGCCCCGCCCCTTCCCGCCCCCGCCGGATGCGCCGTTGCGTCCGGATGCCCTGCGGGGGCTTCGCTCCCCGCTCGCCGGGTCCGGGACGTCGGACGGGCGGATCCGGACCGGCCGGCGCCCGGGGCGCGGACCCGGGCGGAGCCCGGCACACGTCGCAGGGGCGGGGCGGCCGCAGGCCCTCCGGGACCCCGGCCCCGGCCAACGCCCGGTCCCCCGGGGGCGGCTCGGGTATCGGTGGCGACGGGGGCGCTCCCGGGAGCCGGAACGGCACCCGGCCCGGGTTCGGCCTCGGGTTCGGCCTCGGGTCCGGCCTCGGGTTCGGCCTCGGGTTCGGCCGCGGTCCGCCGCCTGGCGAGCCGTACCGGGACCGCGGCGCAGTACCCGTCCGGGTCGTTGGCCAAGGCCAGTCCCGCCAGTCCGAACAGGATCACCGGCAGGTACCCCGATGCCGTGACGAAATCGGCCAGCGCCCGCGGGGCCACCGCGTACACCACCCCGGCCACCACCGCGTACTGCGGCCGCCGCACCCCCGCGGCCACCACGACCGCCAGCCACACCAGGCCCGTCATCGCCGTGAAGTCCGTCGCCGTGATCCGGGTGTTGTACGAGGCGAGCAGTACGCCCCCGAACCCGGCCAGCCCCGCCGACAGCGTGAACAGCAGCAGCTTCGTGCGCAGTACGGACACCCCCGAGGCCATCGCGGCCGCCGGCGCCGACCGCACGGCCAGCATCGCCCGCCCCGACGGCGAGTTCCGCAGCGCGCTCAGCCCGGCCGCGCACACCGCGACGACCACCACCAGCGCCACCCCCAGCGCCCGGTCGTCGCCGAGGTCCACCGGTCCGAGCACGGGCCGCGGGAGCGGCCACCCCGAGTCCCCGTTGCGCAGCCACCGCAGCTGGAACAGCACCTGGTCCGCGAGGAACGCCAGGGCCAGCGTGGCGAGCGCGAGCGTCCGCCCGCCCAGCCGCAGTGCGGGCAGCGCGACCAGCGCCCCGAGCAGCGCCGCCGTGCAGGTGCCCACCGCCAGCGCGGCGGCGAACGGCCAGCCCCGGCTCATCAGCAGCCCCGCCACCAGCGCGGCCCCCGTCACGAACGTGCCCTGGGCCAGCGACACCATCGCGCCGAGACCGGTCACCACGGTGAAGGACATGAACACCAGGCCGAGGGCCAGCCCCTGTGCGAGCAGCCCGCTCCAGAACGGCGTGGTCACCGTGTAGAACGCCAGGCACAGCGCCCCGCCGAGCACCGCCCACACCCCCCACCGCCGCGCCCACGGGGCGCCGGCCAGGTGGTCCGCGGGCACCGGGTCCACGGCGGCGGTGCCGGCCGTCCGGGCCCGCCGGGTCAGCACCAGCAGCCCGCCGAACAGGATCAGGAACGGCACCGCGGTCCGGAACCCGGTGATCCCCTCGGCGAACGACGCGTACCCGGCGACCAGGTTCTGCAGCACCCCCAGCGCCAGCCCGCCCGCGAACGCGAGCGGCACGGACGCGAACCGCCCGAGCACCGCCGCCGTCGCGGAGACGAACAGGAACAGGGTGAAGTCGTGGGCCGACAGCCCCAGCAGCGGCGTCGCCAGCACGCCCGCCAGTCCCGCCAGCGCGGAGGAGATCGTCCAGGCCACCGACGACAGCCGGTCGGCGCTGATCCCGCGCAGCTCGGTCAGCGAGCGGTTGTCGACGGCCGCCCGCAGGTGCAGCCCCAGCCGTGTGTGCCGCATCAGCACCCACAGGGCCACCGCCGCCACCGCGGTCACCACCCAGGTGATCAGCTGGTCGGAGTCGACGCCGACGCCCTCGGCGAGCTGCCAGGACTTCGCCGGGCTCGGCCCCACCCCCGGCAGCCCGAACCGGTTCTCCGCGGGCTGCACGGGAGCTCCCGCGTCGGCCAGCAGTTCCACGGTCCAGAGCCCGGCTGCGGGCAGGGCCACCAGCAGCCCGATCGTGGCCACGATCTGCGCGGTCTCGCCGACCCGCGCGAGCCGCCGGAACATCAGCCGGTCCAGCCCCCAGCCGAGCCCGGGGGCCAGGACGCACACCACCAGCAGGGCGGCCGGCACCGCCGGCCAGCCCAGCCCGGAGTGCACCTCGTAGAAGGTCAGCGCGCACAGGTAGGCGGTGGCCCCGTGCGCGAAGTTGAACAGCCCGGACGCCGAGTACGAGAGCACCAGCCCGGTGGCGAGCAGTGCGTACAGGGCGCCGGAGACCAGACCGCTCAGGACGAAGACGAGCAGATCTCCCATGGGTCCGGGCCTACGTGAAGGGGATCGGCGGGCGGCAGGTGAACGGTACGGAGACCTCGTACGCCCCGTCCTTCAGCCGGACCAGTGCGCCGCAGCCGAAGCTGTCCTTCTGCCCCTTGGGCTCCGACCGGTCCCCGACCAGGGTGCCGGTGTCGGAGAAGCTCTGCGCGGCGTTCTGGAAGTGCGTGACGGTGAGGTCCCTGCCCGCCTTCTGCGCGATGGACACGAACAGGTCGGCCGACATGTACCCGGTGAGCATGTGCATGTCCGGGGATTGCTGTCCCAGAACTCTCTGACCAGCCGTCGATTACCTGGCTGACCCCCTGCTGGGAAACAACTGGGAAACCATCATGCCCCCTCCTTGCGGACGCGCGTCAAGATGCGGGCAACCGTGGCCGGCTTCACCTCAGGGCGGATGAGCTGCACGTGCGCCAGCACGTCGGAGTCCAGGCCATGTTCGGCCACCACGACCCGGATCAGGGAAGTGATGGACGGGCGCGCAAGGTACTCCGGCGCCGTCGCCTGGCCCGGCCGCCAGGCCGGTAGCTCCAGCCCATCCCAACGGGCTTGGAGCGTCTTCCGGATCCCTTGCTCCATCGGCGCGGTGACGCTGCTGTAGGTCGCCTCAACGCCCTGCATCTCATGCCCCATGCGCATTTCCACGGCATACCGGGAGTGCCCGTCTTCGTCGAGCCATGCCTTGTGGCCGTGCCGGATCAGGTACATGCGCTTCCCCGCGAAACCCGGAACGGGTTCGGTCTCCGCGCGCGGCTTCTTAGCCCATGGGCTGATGTTCTCAGGCGCTCCATCTGCAATGGGGCGCCAGTACTCCTGATCGAAGTTATTGCTGCCCAGGCAGCTGCCTTCGATCGAGGGGAAAACGTAATCGGAATCATGCGAGGCGAGCAGCAGATCGAGTGCCTCGGCCAGGAAGTCCGGGATGACCAGAGTCCGGTAGGAGTCGTATTTGGGAGGGAAGAAGCGGAGCTCGCCTTCCTCGTACTGCACTTGCCGCTGCACGCGGATCGCAGGCATCAGCTTCGGCCCCTGTCCGTACCGCAGGAGATCCTCCTCGCGCTCCTCGGCAGAGTCCTCGTCAGTGCGCGGATCGGCCTTGGGCCAGGCCGGATAGCAGTACTCGCGAGTCAGCCCGAACAGCTCGCCGGGCCGCATGCCGGTCATGGCCATCGTCCAGAAGAAGACATGCCCTGCGTCACCCCACCTTTGATGGGCATTGGATGCCAGGTGATGGACGGCGGGAACGGTCATGTCCTTCTTGCGCTCGCGCGGCTTCCTCTCGAACTTGCCGCGCCGTGGTTCCTTTTCGACGGGGGAGTCCTTGCGAAGGCCGGCCTTTACCGCATCGTTCATGATGAGACTGAAGATGCCCATGATCTGCCCGGCGTACTTCTTGCCGACTTTGCTGTAGACGTTCTTCTTGAACGTCCTCCCGTCGAGGATGGAAAGCTGACCGACCGTCTTGCCTTTGAAGTAGGGCTTGATGTGGACGTTGATGGCGGACCGATAGACCCGGATCGACAGATGCCGCAGATCCAGTGAGGCGAGCCAGGTGTCCGCCCAGTCGCCAACCAGCATCGAGCCGTCCCGATTGCTGACCTGGGTTCCTTGGCGGATGTCGTGGATCTGCTTCTGCCCGTGGGCGTAGGCCTCATCCTCGTCTGTGAAGCCGCCCTCGGACTCGAACCGCTTGCGGCCGTTGGCGTGATACTCGCCCGTCCACCACTTCACGCGGCACGTCCCGCCGCGCCACTCGACGTAGACGTCGTGGGCCCTTCTGGCCATGGTGAGTCCCCTCGATGTGCCAGCCGTCGCGGTGCCTGGCAGCCCCATGCTGCCGAGGCTCCACGACGTGCTCCATGCGTCAGGCCTGGGTGCCGAGCGGGCACCCGCGGCAGCTGTCGCAGTTACCGCCAAGCCGCTGAACCAGCTCCCGCATCACGGGCTGAGCCGCCGTGCGGGCCGCCTGATCCTGGCCTGGTACTACGCAGACGATCCCAGTGTCGGACCGGATGGCCTCGCCGCGAAACGATGGGCCGTAGTCGACTATGAGCGCGCCAGTGTGAAGCATGGCTCCCCCTAGTGGGACGGTGCGGGAGCCTCCGAGGACGTGATCTGACTCTGCCACGTGTGGTGGAAATGTGAACCACTTCAGCGGAAAGTGATCGATGTTTTTCTGCGTGTAGCCGTGACTCGAGGGATGGTTGTACGACCATCGACTGAGTTTAAAGATCAGATGAGGCCTGCAGCGCGCAAATCCCTCACGGCGCGTTCGCTCAGGGCGCGGATCTGCTCCGACGGCAGTCCGTCGGTCGTGGCGATGACCGCCAGCTGAATGACGTCACGCGCCTCGGCGTCGTGCATTTCGGGGGACAGCTCGGAAATGACGCTCCCACGTTCCGCCGTCGAGGGCTCTGCGGAGATGGGCTCTCCGCCCTCGAGGATGTGGAGGCAGCTGCCAGGTGCCCACTGAAGCAAGCCGTCGATCTTGACGTAGTTCGTTGCGCGGATCGCCTCCCCCTTCTCGACGCGCTGCCAGGTGCCCTTCGACGTGCCGCCAGCCTTGGCCGTGGCGTCGGTCAGGGCAAGGCCAAGTTCCCGCCGGCGCTTGCGTGCGGCGGCGGCCAGACGGTCAAGGTCACTGGGTGCCATGCCCCCATCTTGGCAGGACTCGCGGGGACCAGCCAGGACTGGCCCCCTTTTTGGCTACAAGTGAGCCCTACGTCACCCCAGGTCAGGGGCTTCTCTGGCCCAGATCTGGTTAACCGTGGTGAACAGTGGTGAACTCTGACTAGACAGCAATGGGCAACTGTGGGTAAGTTCAATGCATGCACCAAGCCCCAACCGCCTTCGAGGTGAAGGGGGCGGCGATATGCACCAAGCGCATGCAGAAAGGGATGTCCGTAGGGCAACTCGCTCGACTAGTCGGCTGCACTGCCAACTACCTGCGAAAGCTCGAACGAGGCACCAGACCCCGCATGGGCCCTGAGTTCTACGTCCGCCTCCGCACCGCGCTTGACGTAACCGATGCAGACCTCCTCAACCCAGCCGAGGAATGACCGAAAGGAAGCCGGTGACGACCACCAGGTCCCCCGACGCCATCAAGAACGCCAACACGCCGAAGAAGCCGGAAGACCCGGACGCGCTCGTCTTCGACCTGCGGGAGATGGCCTACCTGCTGAAGTGCAGCGTGATGACCGTCCGACGGCGCATCGCCGACGGCTACCCGCACACCCGGAAGGGGCCCCGCGCCCCGATCAAGGTGAACCGGGACGACCTGCCGTACTGGCTGGAAGCCGACCGAATCGGACCCCCGCTCAACCGAAGCAAGCGCCGCCCCCGCCGCGCCGCCTGACAGCTGGAGCGAACGTGAGTGACCGCATCCCCCGGATATCCCGCTCGGCCGTCTGGCGGGCCGGATTCATCGAGGCTCAAGGCTTCCGATGCCACTACTGCAACAGGCCTGGTGGCCCGACCGTCGGCCCGGATGTCCGGGCATGGCACGTGGACCACAAGGACCCTCTGGTAGCCGGCGGCGAAGACGTCGAGGAGAACCTGGCGCTTGCTTGCAAGCGCTGCAACGTCGCCAAGGGGACACAGCAGTACAAGCACTTCCGGGCTTACGCCAGTGTCGCTTTCTGGTGCAAGGCGCCCGAGCCGGCCGCTGAACGAGACCTTGAAGCTCTTCTCGACGCATGGGTCGGAAGCCCTCAGGGAGCCTGGTCCTTTCAGTACCCCGAGAGGGACGGCGACGACTATCTCGTCTGGTGCCGCCCTGACGGCGAGATCAGTAACACGGCCGACGAGATCGTGGGCAGCATCCCGCAGGGCCATGGCAGGCGCTCATCTGGCCTCTCCGCGGTGATGTTCCTGGTCCAGGCTCACCAGCTCGTGCCGAGCCTGATAGCCGAGATTCGGACCCTGCGGGCCGAACTCGCCGAGGCCCGCGGCGACTCGCAAGACGATTCATCCTCCGCCGCCTAGCTGCGGCATGCGGCCCCGACCGCCGGTCGCCACCAGCAGCCGAGGCCGACTCCCGATCCACCCCTCACCTGCACATCACTGCAAGGAGAAGAGGACCCGTGAACCACATCATGCCCGATCCGGTCGTGGACCTGATCGAGTCCCACTACCCGGATCGCATCCAGGCTGCGGCCACGCAGATGCGTAAGGCCCGCTGGATGTTCCTGCTCCCGGAGTCCGTCGAGGCCCGTGAGCGGTCGATCTCGACGATGCACGCCGCGGCGAAGGTCCTGGCGACGTACCCGCAGGCGACGGAGGTCGTCCGATGAGCGCCCCCGACCAGGCTCCCACTGCCCGCGACTGGCTCCTGAACTACGCAGGCGACAGCGACTGGCGTACCCAGGTCGACCGGGTGCTGGCCCAGTACCGCGCCGAGGTTCTGGCCGAGGCTGCCGCCCACCTCCGCCGGCAGGCTGACGAACTGTGGGCGCCGGGCCGTACCGCGCACACGGTGATGCACGCTGACGCTGACGAGGTCGAGCGCCTGTCCCTGGGCGGTGCCCGATGAACGCCCGCGACCTTGACCTGATCGCCGCTCTGGACGAGCACGCGCTGTGGATGATCCTCCACCACGACGAGTGCGAGAACGACGCCTGCACCGGCTGCATCGACAACCCCAAGGCCGGTGAGTCCCATGGCTGATCTCCTGCCCGCCGCTGTCCTCCCGATCGACACCGTCTCTCCGGCCCGCGTGGAGCTGGTCCCCACCGTCCCCCGGTACACGCCGTCGCCGGAGGAGCTGGCCCGTCAGGCGGCTGCGGCTGAGCATCTGGCTCAGATGGCCGCCAGCGCCGGCATGACGCCCGAGGAGTACGCCAAGTCTGGCGGCAAGGCGGACCGGCGGCACGACGTCCTCGACCTGGATGCCGACTCTTCCTGCCCGTTTGAGGGCGCCTGCCGTTACCCGTACCTGACCCTCGGAGGCCAGTCGTGAGCACCCCGACGGAGCCGCGCCCCACGGCCGACCTGGTCCAGGACGCCCTCGCTCGCGCCGACTTCGCTTTCCAGGAGCTGTTCGGCCCGCCGGCCTTGTGGTCGGAGGCGGTCTGGATGGAGTACCGGCGGGATCAGCACATCGCCCGACGGCGGGCCATGAACTGGGCGGAGGCGGCATGACGCGCATCGAGACGGTCACGTCGGTTCTGCTGTCCGACCCGCCGAAGGTTCTGGAAGCGCCGGCGCTGCTGCGGGGCCTGGCCCTGATCCCGAATCGCGTCCCGGCATGGATCACCGACGAGGCGGCACGCCAGTCGATCCTCGACGGCTTCCTCGACATCCCCGACGACCTGCTGCCGGAGGTGCCGCGATGACCCTCCGCCGCGCCCACGCCCTGAACGCCCTCGCGGGCCTCGTATCGCTCCTGCTCCTCGCCCTCGGGCGCCGACTTCAGACCGGAGGAACCCGATGACCGAGACAGAGACCGTCGACGTAGTACGTGACCTGCACGAGTTCGCGCTCCACGCCCACATCACGATCGGCATGCGGGTCGCGAAGGACACCACCCCGTCCGTGATGTGGGAGCGGGCTTCCGGCACCGTGTCGGCCTGGTACGTACACCGTCTCTTGCAGCGCCTCGCCGAGGTGGACCCGGCCGGGGTGAAGGGGTTCACCGAGCAGCTGGCGGAGGAGGGCGAGTGGCCGGAGATCACGGACCCGTTTGGCGTCGCGGAGGGCATGGGGTTCACCCCGCAGGCTTGGATCGACACCGAGTTCGCCCGGCAGGACGCTGCAAAGGCGGTGGCCTCCGATGGACGCTGACATCCGCCTCGCCGAACCGCCGCTCGCTCCGGGTGCCTGCTGCGACACCGCGCCGTGCACCTGCCAGCCGGTGCCGCAGGACCGCCTCGCCGAGATCCGGGCCCGCGCGCAGGCCGCCACCAAGGGGCCGTGGGAGGTCGAGGACGACCGGGAGTCACTGACGCGCTGGGTTGTCAGTGAGACCGGATTCCTCAGCGCGAACTTGGGATACGTCGGCAACGCCAACCAGGACGACGCCAAGTTCATCGCCGCCGCCCGCGACGACATCCCGTGGCTGCTGGCGGAGATCGACCGTCTCCGCAAGGAGAACGCCGACCTTGAGGTCGGGCTTGGCCTGAGCGAGACAGCATGAGCCTCGCCGACATAGTCCGCCCTCATGGCCGTCACCGCGGTGCCACGATCCGCGAGCTCCACAACCGGATCGAGGCTCTGCAGACGTCCCGGCGGGTCCTCAAATCCAACATGGCCGCCCTGGCTGCCGAGAACAGCCTGTTGCAGCGGCAGCTCGACACCGCGGGGATCGAGCTCTCGGGGGCACGGCTGGACCTGGAGACGGCCGAGCGGGAAGGCATCCGGCTGCAGGCTGCGCTGGACAACGCCACCCGCCTCAGCGTTCGCGCCTCCTGGGCCCGGGACATCGATCCGGGCGACGAGCCGACCCACCCGATCGACGTCCGCGAAATCCGGGCCCGCTACGGGGCCGCCAGCACCAACCCGGCCGAGTACGCGCCGCTGCGGCTGTCCGCCGCCGCTGAGGCCGGCCTCCTCTAGACCGGTGCGGCCGCCCGGCGGGGAGCCACGCGGTCGCGGCGGGCCCCCCCCACACCCACAGGGCCCCCCCCCCCCGGCGCCGGGGGCGGGGGGGGAACCCCGTCACCTGA
>NZ_JBHYVA010000001.1:19163-70490 GCF_042750055.1 Streptomyces sp. NPDC059456 | reverse complement strand
ACCATTGGGTTGTTGGCGTAGCGTTGTTTTTTTTATGGGAACGCATTTAGCGCGCGCCGGCCCGCGGGAGAACCGGAGCCCGGAGGGGGGGCACCCCACCAACCACAGCAGGACGCCCCCGCCGCGGCGAAGGCGGCAGGGGCGCAACCCGATCATCCCAGGAGACAGACGTGACCGTCACCATCAACGCCCACAGTCTCGGTCGGCTCATCGACAAGGTCAGCGGCCACATGGGCAGCGAATACACCGAGATCATCCACGGCATCCGCCTCGACGTCGACTCGACGTACCTGTACGCCGTCGCCTCCGACCGCTACACGATGGCCGCCGCCCGCCACAAGCACGATGGGGACGGCGAAGCATTCGCCCGCACCATCCCCGCCCGCTACCTGCGTTCACTCCGCGAGTGGACCACCCTGCAGAAAGGCCAGCACTCGATCACCATCAGCACCGAGCCCGGCCGGCTCGTCTTCGCCTCCCCGGCCGACGAACTGCGGATCGCGGTCACAGACAACCTGGGCTTCCCCGACTGGCGGGGCCTCATCCGCGGTGCTCTCGACGAGCCCGCCCAAGAGGAGCCCTTCACCGCGCTGAACGCCGGCTTCCTCGCCCGCTGGAACGCCGCTGGTGACAGCATCCGGGTCAGGGTGGCCGCCGAGGACAAGGCCCTCGCGATCTTCGCCCCCGATTTCGTCGGCATCCAGATGCCGGTCCGCTACTCCGGGGTCGGACCGGTTCCGGCGCAGTCGTTCGGAGACGCGAAGGGCACATGGGCGTCAACGCTCAGCGGTGGAGCCGACGGCCTGGACATGGCCAAGGACATGCCGGTCGAGGAGCGCCCCAAGTACGAGGTAACTACCGACATTCGGGAGACCGGCGCAGACCTGCTCAAGCACACGCTCAGGTCGCTGACGAAGTCACACGACACGCCCACCACGGACCGGGAGCCCTACCACGCTCACGTTCTCGGTGCGGTCAACGGATGGTCCGCGTACCGGTTCCTTACCGCCCTCTACAGGGCGGACCCGCGGCTCGCCCAGCAGACGGTCAACGAGCTGGCTGGTGAGCTTGAGGGCGGGGAGATCGGCGAGTTCGCCTGGGACGCCGCCGAGGAGGCCGGCTTCGACCCGCAGAAGTGGGCCGACGAGTACGAGGCCCACCTCGTTTCGAAGGCCCTCGCCAGCAGCGCCAACTGATACCTGCCGGGCCGGCTGTGCCACGACCGGCCGGCCCGGCGCCCCAACCGCAGCCCCGGACGGGCGACCACCGCCCGCCCGCGGCCGAGCACACCCTCAAGGACCCCAGATGACCGCCTCGCCGGAAGAACGCATTGAGGAACTCGAAGCCGAGCTCGACGAAGCCCTCACCAAGATCGTCGACCTCGAAGACACCATCGACAGCCTGAAGCGGGCCAACCAGACCCTCGATGAGAAAGTCCAGAACGCCACCGATACGGCCACCGAGATGCTGCGGGACCTGGCCCGATGACCACCGCGACCGAGATCGAGCCCGGCCTGTACGACATCCCTGCCGAGCTCTACCACTCCGACCCGGTACCCGGCGGCAGCCTCTCAGCCTCCGGAGCCAAGGTTCTCGCCGACTGCCCGGCCCGCTACGGCTACCGGCTGACCCACCCGCAGCCCCACAAGCCCGAGTTCGAGTTCGGTACCGCAGCCCACACCGTGGTCCTCGGCAACGGACCGGAGCTGATCGTGGTCGACGCCCCACGCTGGGACACCAAGGAGATCAAGGCCAAGGTGGCCGGAATCCGGGAGGCCGGCAACGTGCCCCTGAAGCGGGCCGACTACCTGCGGATCTGCGACATGGCCCAGGCGCTGGCTGACCACGAGGAAGCCTCGGAGATTCTCACCCCGGGGTCCGGCCTGGCCGAGCAGTCGATCTTCTGGCCTGACGGCCCGATGTGGTGGCGCAGCCGCTTCGACTGGCTCCGCCCCGACCTGATCGCCGACTACAAGACCACCACTTCCGTCCACCCGGACAAGCTCGGCAAGGCGATCCACGAGTACGGCTACCACATCCAGGAGCACATCTACCGGCGCGGCGCCTACGAGCTGGGACTCCTCCCCGAAGGCGCCCCGTTCAAGTTCGTTTTCCAGGAGAAGCAGCCGCCGTACCTGGTCCAGGTCGCCGAGCTTGACCCCGCCGCCCAGTACGCCGGGCTCCGCGACACCCACCTTGCCGCCGGCCGCTACCTGTACGGCCGCGAGACCGGCCACTGGCCCAGCTACTCCGAGACCTCCACCGTCATCTCGCTGCCGCCGTACATCGAGCGCCAGTACGCCTAGGAGCCACCGTGTCCCAGCTTCCCCCGCCCGTCCGAGCCGGCCGAGCGCCTCAGCCGCAGACCGACGAGTACGACGACGGCCCCTTCACCTTCCGCCCGGCCACGAAGGACGGCCACAAGGCCCGCCTCTCCATTCAGGGGCCGTCCGGATCCGGCAAGACCTGGACCGGCCTGAAAATCGCAGACGGCTTCGCGGAAGGCCGCCGATTCGCAGTCATCGACACCGAACGCGGAGCGGCCTCCCTCTACCTCGACGACATCAGGACTCCGTTCGACACCCTGCCCATGCGCAGCTACGACCCCCGCAACCTGGTCAAGGCGCTCGCTGCCGCAGCCCAGGCCGGCTACCCGGTTGTGATGGTCGACTCCCTCACCCACTTCTGGAAGGGAGCCGACGGCACCCTCGACCAGGTCGAACGCTTCGCCAAGGACAAGTTCGGCGGCAACACCTTCGCCGGCTGGGGCCCGGCCGGCGACCTGCAGAACGACATGATCGAAGCGCTCATGACCTACCCCGGCCACGTCGTCGCCACCATGCGCGCATCGCAGAAGTGGGCTCTCGAGCGCGGCCGGAAGGACCCGGTCAACATGGGCATCCAGGCCGAACAGCGCAAGGGCATCGAGTTCGAATTCGGCGTCGCAGCCGAGATGAACAAGGACAACCAGCTCCGGTTCATCAAGTCCCGCTGCCCCGCCTTCCGGGGCCTGGAGATCGACCAGCCCGACGGCGGCCAGGACATCGCCAAGCCGTACCTCGACTGGCTGCGCGCCGGCGCCAAGGAGATCGACGCCACCGCGTGGATCGACCGGGCCAGCGCATCCAAGGTGACTCCCGACAGTCTCCTCGCTCTGTACCGCGAGGTCGAAGCGGCAAGCGCGCTCGCCACCCCGTTCATGCACCCGGAGTCCGGCCAGCCGACGAACCTCGGCGACTACATCCGGGCCCGCGGCACCGCCCTCAAGGCCGCCGCTCAGCAGTAGCAGCACCCGGGCGGCTCTCGCCCAAATCGAGAGCCGCCCACCTCCAGTGAACAGCACGTGAGAGGACCACCGCCATGACCCGTCGCCTCACCGTCGCCGAACGCCTCGCCACCGCCGAGAAGGACGTACTGCTCGCCACCATCCGGCAGCAGTCCAGCTGGGACGTGTTCATCGTCCAGCAAGCGGTCCTCCACTTCGGCACCATCCACGACACCTTCTCCTGCAACGACATCCGGGAGTTCCTTCCCGAGCTGGGCCGCGGCTTCGTCGGCGCCGCGATCAACGGCCTCAACCACGGCGGGATCATCGAGAAGACCGGCGAGCGAGTCCCCTCCGACCTGGCCAGCACCAAAGCCCACGAGATCCGCGTCTGGCGGCTCACCGGTCGCGGCCACGAGATAGCCGCCCAGCGACAGGCCGCACGGCAGGACCGGACGGCATGACCGCCTGGGACTGGGTCGTCCTCTTCGGATCCTGCGCCCTGATCGCCCTCGTCGGCTACTGCTGCGTCCGCGACGGCGCCAAGGACGACAACCGGCAGCCGGCCGCCCGCCCCAACAGTCGCCGCCAGCTCCTCGCAGACCTTGCCGCCTACCGGGCCCTGCGCGCCAGCGGCATCGAGCAGCAGCCCGGCGACCCGTACAGCGACGACCGCATCAACGCCGAGCTCATGTTCATCCCCCACCAGACCCGCCGGACGGAGGAACCCTAATGAACCGCGACTGGATGACCGAAGCACTCTGCGCCCAGACCGACCCCGAGATCTTCTTCCCCGAAAAGGGCGGCAACTACAACGCCGCCAACAAGGTCTGCAACAACTGCCCCGTCCGCCGACAGTGCATCAACTACGCCCAGGCCATCGAACGCGGCCTCGCCTACTCCTACCGGCACGGAGCATGGGGCGGCACCTCCCCCCGCGGCCGAGCCGGAACCGACAGCGAATCCGCCCGACAGGCCCGCGACGCCGGAATCCTCCGCTACCACGCTGCCGGCTGGGACCCGGAAGACATCGCCAGGGTCACCAACTGCCACGCCCGAACCGTCTGGCGAGTCATCAAGGGGCGCCGCGCCGAGCTCGGGGAGGCGGCATGACCCCCACCGCGGCAATCCGGGAACTCCTCTACGCCGGCTACTCCAACGGGGCGATCGTCCGCCAACTGAACGTCAGCCACGTCCGCGTCAAGAAGATCCGCGCCGACCTGGGGCTCCCCGTACACAAGCCCGGCCCCACCCCCGCAGGCAGCCTCGAAGACCTGTTCTGGCGGAAGGCGCAGCCCACCGACGACGGACACCTCCTGTGGCCCGGCAAGACCGGCGGACTCAGCACCGCCGACGGCAAGCACCTGGCAGCACGCGTCGCCTTCCGCATCCGCTACCGGCGCGAACCCGTCCGTCAAGTCCTCCCCGACTGTGGCCGCGAGGGCTGCGTCCACCCCGACCACGTCGCCGACCTGCCCATGCGCAAGACCTACGCCGCCATCTTCGGAAAGGCCGCCTGATGGACCTCGAACTCTTCGCCGGCGCCGGGGGCTTCACCTGGGGCGGGCACCTGATCGGTCGGACCGGCATCGGTGTCGAATGGAACGCCTCCGCGTGCGCCACCCGCCGGATCGCCGGCTGGCCCACCCTGCAGGCCGACGTCCGCCACCAGCACGCCACCGACTTCCCCGACGCCGAGACCCTCACCGCGGGCCCGCCCTGCCAGACGTTCTCGACGACCGGCACCGGCATGGGGCGCATGGAGATGGCCGCGATCCTCGACGGCATCAAGCGGATGCAGGCCGCCGAAACGATCGCCGCAGGCACGTTCTCCGACGACCGCACCGGCCTCGTCCTCGAACCGCTCCGCTTCATCCTCGAAGCAGACCAGGCCGGCCACCCCTACCAGGGCATCGTCCTCGAACAGGTGCCCGCGGTGCTCCCCATCTGGGAGGCCTACGCCGACGCCCTCCGCAGCATCGACTACGGCGTCGCCACCGGCATCCTGCGCACCGAACAGTACGGCGTCCCGCAGACCCGCCGCCGCGCCGTCCTCGTCGCCCGCCTGGACCAGCCCGCCGCACTCCCGGCGCCGACGCACCGCCCGTACCGCAAGGGCGTCCGCCAGGACGAAGGCGACCCGGCCCTGTTGCCGTGGCTGTCCATGGCCAACGTCCTCCCGCACCGCCGCGGTCCCTGGTCGGTGATCTCCAACTACGGCACCGGCGGCGACGCCCGCAATCGCGGACGGCGACGCCACGACGAACCTGCCGCCACGGTCACCGGAAAGGTCAGCCGCAACCGGATCGTCGACCCCGACGGCAACGAACTCCCGAGGTTCACCCACGCCGAAGCCGGGGTTCTGCAGGGATTCCCGGCGACCTGGCCGTGGACGGGGCGAGACATCCCGCAGTTGATCGGGAACGCCTGCCCGCCGCCCCTCGCAGCCGCACTCCTCACCGCCGCCGCGGCCTAGCCCCCACCCGCATCAGCCAGAGAGGCCGCCATGCGCCCCCAGCAGGTAGCTCCCGAACCCGACCCTCCACCGCGCGAGGTCGCCGCCACACCCGACTGGCCGCCCATTGCAATCCCCGGCCGCCCCGGCTGGTGGAGACACCACATCGAAGGCCAGCGAGTCGACCTCCCCACCCAGACCCCTCCCGCGTAAGCAGCCAGAGAGAAGACGCCGTGAGTCACGAAGCCGTGAAGTGGGCCATGGACGACGCGCCCATGCTGCGCACGCCGGCCGGGAAGCCGGACACCACGGCGCGGCACGTTCTCCAGGCCATGGCCGAACACGCCAACGCTCAGGGAAGGAACTGCCACCCCTCCGAGCAGCGGATCCAGTACCGCACCGGCTACGACCGGCGCACCGTTCAGCGGGCTCAGCGGCGCCT
Source organism: Streptomyces sp. NPDC059456 (assembly GCF_042750055.1). Taxonomy (NCBI): domain Bacteria; kingdom Bacillati; phylum Actinomycetota; class Actinomycetes; order Kitasatosporales; family Streptomycetaceae; genus Streptomyces; species Streptomyces sp. NPDC059456. The sequence goes on along the minus strand of NZ_JBHYVA010000001.1, from coordinate 64,328 downwards.
GGAGCTGGCCCACCTCATCAAGAGGGACGGCACGGTACAGGACCGGATCCGCTGGAAGCTCGCGCTCGGGACTGTTCGCCCGGCGAGTGACTGGGACGACATCGAGCGGGCTGCGGAGGCGGAGCGGGCAGCGACGGCCGAGCGCGTTCGGCGGCACCGCAAGACCCGCGATGTAACGGACGCAGGATCCGTTACCGAAACGGACGCGAACGCCGTTACCGAGACCCATGTAACGGATTCTGCGTCCGTTAGTAACGCACTTCAAATGCGTTACGTAACGGATTCTGCGTCCGTATGTAACGCACCCAGTGCCGCCCTAACCACCAATGAACCTCCAGTAGAACCACCAACAACCACTTGGGCTGGGGTGGGGTCTTCTACCTACGGTCCCCAGGGGCTCGCGCCAAGCGCCCCAATCGACGACGCCGGATTCGTGGTCACCGACTCGATGCGCCGCTGGGCCGCCGGCGTCTACCCCGGCCTCGACATCGAGCATTCGACGGACCAGTTCGTCAGCCACTACCGGTCCATCGGCGTCCAGCGGCACTCCTGGCCCGACGCCTGGCAGAAGTGGATTCGCGAGGACGCCAAGCGCGCCAGCCAGCGCCAGCAGCAGCGGCCCGGCGGCAACGTCTTCCAGCTCCCCAACGGCCAGCCCCTCACCGGCACTGACGCCACCGTTGCCGGCTGGGCCGCCATCGCCGCCTCATTCGACAACGAGGAACCCGCATGAACGAGAAGGAAGCCGCGACGCTCCTCGGCTACTGCGCAGCCTTCGACAACCGCAAGCCCAGCCAGGCCGCCGCCGTCGCCTGGGCCTCCGCCCTCCACGACGTCGCGCTCGACGCCGACACCAAAGCCGCCGTCGACGCCTACTACACGACCGCCCCCAAGGACCCTGAGACGAAGCTGTGGATCCTGCCGCACAACGTCCGCACCCTCCGATCCAAGATCCGCTCCAAGCGCCTCGAGAACTTCCAGTACGAGCCCATCGCCGGTGAGACCACGGCCCAGTACCTCGCCCGGTACCGCGGCCAGGTCCAGGCCATCGCGTCCGGCCGGGTGCCCGCCCCGACCGAGCGGCCCGCACTTGAGGGCGGCGCCGACCGGTTCGTGCGGGAGCTCGAAGCCCGTGACTGGCAGGGAATGCGTGCGATCGACGAGGAGGGTCGCCCCGTTGAGGCCGAACTGATCGACGAGGTACGCCGGTCCGGCCCGCTCGGCCTCGTCTGCCCCACCTGCCAGGCCGCCATAGGGCGCCCCTGCAAGACGCCTGGGGGCTCCGAGAAGCAGCCGCTCGGGAAACCGCGCGCCAAGCCCCACACGGCCCGCCTGAGGGCCGCCAGCGGACGCGACAGCCAGACCCCCGAGCAGCGGGCCGCCGAGGAACAGCGCATCCGGGACATGTCCGCCCGCCACCTCGCCCGGCAGCAAGCCGAGCCCGAGATCCACGACATCGAGATCGTCGACCCCGAAGGAGACGCCGCATGACCGCGCATTTCATCGCCGTCATCCGCTGCAACGGCGCGGAGGACTGCGGCGCCGAGACCCACACCCCGTTCGAGACGAGCCGGGCCAGCGACGTCCGCGCCTTCCGCAAGCAGGACGGATGGCGCAAGCGCCCGACAGGCCGCGACATCTGCCCCGACTGCTGGAAGGCAGGCCACCGATGACCGACCGTCCCCGCTCCGCCCCGATGCCCGCCAGCCTCCGGCAGGGCCGTCCGCCCCGGCATCCCGCGCTCGCCATCCGCTGCCCCCACTGCGGCGCCGCCCCCGACATGCGCTGCACCACCCGCGCCGGCCGGACCCGCACCGTCCGCCTCGACCCCTGCCCGTCCCGGCTTACTGCCTGGGCCACCGCCCACGCCATCGCGACCGCCGTCTGCCCGACCTGCCAGGTCGCCCCCGGCACCGAATGCCGCACCCCCGACGGCCGCCCCCTCGGAGACATCCACCCCGCCCGCCGTAACGAAGCCGAAGGAGACGCCGCATGAACGAGACACCCGACACCCGCGAGCGATACGCCAACGCGATCCGCCCCACGATGCTCCTTGGTCTGCAGGATGCCGAGCTGCACGACGAGCCTGGTCAGGAACGCATCAACGAATGGGTCGACTGGATCGCCAAGACTCTGGCCGAGGTGCGCGACATCGAGCACGACCTCCTGGAGCAGAGCGTCCAGAACTGGCGTACCGCGGCCGGCGCCAGCATGACCCTCACCGACCGACTTCGCGGGCAGCTCGACGATGTCCGCCGCACCATGGCAGACGCCGGCCTCATTGCCGACACCGCGCCGGACAGCGACGCCAGCCTCGCCGCGCTCGTCAAGCAGGGCCTAGATGACTTCTGGGCCCGCATGAAGCAAGTCGACGAGAAGGCCGACAAGCAGCTCGACGAGCTGGCCGACACCGTGCGGCAGTTCAAGGTGGAAGCCGAGAAGGCGCAGGCGTGGGGCGAGCAGGAGAAGGCTCGCGCGACCCGCTACCGGGGCAAGTACGTCGCCTTCCGGGAACGCGCCCAGTACGCCGAAGCCGCCATTGCCACCGTCCGCAGCATCGCGGACCGCTGGGCCCGCTTCGGCAGTCCCGACCTTCGCACCGCGGCCCGAATCCTCGACGAGGAAGTCCTGGCTCCGCTGGCATCCGAGGCCGACCGGTGAGCCCGCTGGAGCGGGTCCTGGCCGAGGAGTGGCCCGACGGCACCTTCGGCGGCCCGCGGCCCGCCACAGCCCGCTACAGGCCCCGCCACGACCCGGCCGCCGCCCGGCACCGCACCGTCCTCGAGCAGGCACTCGACGGCACCGAATGGCACCAGCCCATCCCCACCCCGCACGGCGCCCGGCGTCGGGCCGACCTCGCCGCCGCCATCCGCCAACCCGCAAACCGCCGACCCCGAAAGGCCAACCGATGACCGAGCCCGCCACCACCCCGGTTGACTTCCGTACCACCCTGCCCAAGCTCACCGTCAGCGCCAACGCCTGGCAGGCCTGGTGGGAGGACGTCGAGATGTGGGACGGCTTTGTGCAGTACGCCGACCTCGACACCGCCAAGCGCTATGCCGCCGCCGCTTACATCAGCGACGAGTACAGCTGGCATGCCGATGACGACCCGGCCGACGAAGCGCCCGACGTGAATCTGGCCTGGAGCTTCGAACGTGGCCGCTGGTATCTCCTCGCCGACGGGCGCGGAACCGGCGTCCAGCTGTACCGGAGCAACACCTACAGCGCCGCCGAGCCGGCCGCCCCGTCGTTGACCGCGATCGCCGACACCCACCTGCCGGCCGCCGACCCGGACTGCCAGTGCCTGCCGGCCAGCCCGATGGCGCCGCGGATCTACGCCGACTGCTGCCTGCCCGCCGCCGACCCTGCCCCGTGACGCAGACAGCCCGCCCCCGATGCAACCGGGGGCGGGCCACCCCGATCATCCCAGACCCGAGGAGAACCCGATGACGTACCCGCCCGCCGATGACCGCCTCCGCCAGCTCCTGGCCCAGGAGATCAACCTCAGCGTCGACACCTGGAAGCTGGCCATCTGGATTGCCGACGGCATCGTCAAGAACCCCGAGATCGGGGCGGAGCTGGAGCGGATCGCGACGGCGCATCAGGCCGGGCAGCCGTGCGGTGACCGGCACTGCGCCCGCTGCTTCGAGGCGGCAGTCGGCGGCAAGTCGTGACCGCGCCCGCCCGGCCGGTGCCACGTACCGACCGCCCGCCGACCTTGGACCAGCTCCTCGTTCTCGCCGACCGAGCCGAACGCGGTCAGCTCACCCCGGCGGAGGCAGCCCGGCTGCGACAGGGCCTTGAGGGTCTCCGCGCGGAACGCCAGCAGGCGGCCGGCCGGGCCAGCTCCGACGCTCGGCAGCGGCGGGCGGTAGCTCTCCGACTGCGGGCCGTCCACGAGTTGGTCCGCACGGCTCGACAGCGGGGCGCGCGGAGCATTCCGGTGCAGATTCTGGCTGCTGCCGTGCAGTCGGAGTTTCGGCTCCCGCCATCCGAGGCCCGTCCGGCGGCCTGAGCGCCCGCCTGACGCCCGAACGGGTCGCGCAGGCCTCCTGGTCCGCTCGGCCCGCCACGCGGCCCCTGAGGGCCCGCACAGCCAATCCGCACCCAACCCGACAGCACGGAGGACCCCGATGATCGAACGCCCGTACACCGACGACGACCTTCGCATCGAAGCCGCCCGCCAGCACGCCGCCCTCACCGCCGACCTCGACTTCACGGGTACTGGCGAGCAGATGAAAGGCCAGGAAGTCACACCTGGTGGCGAGGTGGACTGGGACGACTTCAGGGACGAGACGTTCGAGGCTGCCCAGCGCAGCATCCACGAACTCGTCACCGGCGCCGCCAGCCTGTCCGAGTGGGCCGTCGGCCTCGGCGCTGACGGCCTGGAGCCCGTTGAGCACGCCGTCTCCCTCCAGGCGGACGGTCGGCCGATCGTCCGGGTCCACTTCGCGTTCGAGCCCGGCATGCCGGAGGAGATGCGCATCGCGTTCGTCGAGGGCGTCGCCGAGGAGATCGCCCGCGTCCTCTGACCGCCCTGTCGTCCTCGCCGCCCGCGCCCAGCGGGCGGCCCCAACCACCCGGAAGGCCAGCACCATGACCGACCGTCCCACCCCCCGTCCCACCGCCGACGACGCCAGCCTCATCCCGCCGTCTGAGCGTCGCGCCCAGTACCTCGGCGAGATCAGCGTGCCGATCGAAACCCGGCTCCGCACCCTCGGGCACGCGGCCGCCGCGGACGAGATCGTCGGCATCATGCTCGACCTGGCCAGGGACGAGGCCACCCGATGACCGACCAGCCCACCCCGCAGCCCGCCGACTGCCAGTGCACCCCCGCCACCGTCATCGAGGGGCCCCTCACCTGCGACCCATGCCTGACTGCCAGCGACGAGCGGACCGACGGGAGCGACCGATGACCCACCCCGAGCCCGAACTCCTGGCCTGCGCCGATCGGCAGTCCGGCTGGACGTGCACCCTCCTCGCCGGCCCCCACCCCGAGTGGAAGCACTGGGATCAAGAAACCGGGAACTGGTGGCAGCAGAGCGCTGAGCCCCCGTACAGCAACCGCATGGCCGCCAGCAACAGGAGCCAGCCGTGACCGAGCCCGTAGCCCCCATCGACTGGGCACGCCAGCAGCAGACCGAACGCGAGCAGCAGTCCGCACGGAAACTCCTCGGCCAGATGAGCGACCGCGAACTCACCGCCCTGTACAACCGCGCCGAGACGGCGGAACGACACTTCCAGCTCACCGCTAGCCACCTGGAGGAGGTACTCGTCCGGCTCCGTCAGACAAGGGCCGCCCTCGCAGCAGAGGCAGAGCTCAGCGCCCACGCCATGCGACTGCGCTCGGACATGGCCGCCGAGCGGTTCGCGTGGCAGGAGCGCGGCGACAGGGTCGAGGAGGCCAACGACCGCGTCCGCGCCGAGCTCGACCGCATCGAAGCCGCTGTCCGCGACAACCCGACCAACCCCGACTTCGACGGCGCCTACCTCGCCGCACTCCGCCACATCCGCGCCGCCCTCGACAAGACCAAGGAGACCTGCGATTGCCCGCCCACCCAAGCCGGGCTCGCGCTCTGCGCCCGCTGCCCCGGCAACAACCCGAAGGAGCCGACCCCGTGACCGACCTCTACCGGATCTTGGTTACAGGGTCTCGAGACTGGACCGACACCGACGCCATCTGTCAGGCCCTCGACCAGGCCGTCCAAGCACTCCCGCCCCACACCCGGGACGTTTGGCTCGTCGTCGGCGACTGCCCGACCGGCGCCGACCGCATCGCCTACCAGTGGGCCGTAGCCGCCGCAGTTCCGATCGACGTCCACCTTGCCGACTGGAGCAGCCACGGTAAGGCGGCCGGCCCCCGCCGCAACGCGCAGATGGTCGCCAGCGGAGCCGACCTGGCCCTCGCGTTCATCCGCAACGGCTCCCGCGGCGCCAGCCACACCGTCGCCCTCGCCCGACGAGCCGGCATCCCCGTCCAACTGTGGACCGCACCGTGACCGCCGACCTGCCGCCGTTGTGGCCGGACGGCTGGGCCACCGAACCCTGCGGCGACGGCCCGCGCGCCGTCGAAACCCGCTCCGGCCACGGCCTCGACGAACCCGATGACCAGCCCCGGATCATCCCCGGCGACCACGGCCAGCCACCCGGCCGACGGCGCGAACTCGACCCGCGCGTGATCTACAACCTGCCGACAGGAGACCTGCTCTGATGCCCGACGAACCCGCGAATCGACGGCAGGCACTCGCCCGCAGCGCCGTCGGCACCGCCATCAACAGCCTCGGCTACTGGCTTCCGCTCTACGCCCACCGCGTCGTCGCCGATGCCGTACTCGCCACAGTCGCCGAGCAGGCCGAGGCCGGGCAGGCAGCCCTCAGCCGGATCCTCGCCGACGCCAACCAGTTCGAGTTGGACGGCCGTAGTGAGGCCGCCGCCGGGCTCCGCATCGCAGCACGCCACCTGATCGCCGCCCTCGAACCGCCGAAGGGGGCCCTCGATGCCTGACCTGCACGGCTGGATCAGCCAGAAGATCGCCGCGTCCGAGGAACGAGCCAAGGCCTGCCCGCCCTGGCCGTGGACGTTCGACGCAGACGAGGAGGCAGTGCTCGCCGCCGACGGCCTCCAGGTCGCCGACGTCTTCGCGCTCAGCAACCGGCAGCTCCGCGCGGTCGGCGACTTCATCGCTGCCAACGACCCGGCCACCGTCCTCCGCCGCTGCACCGCCGACCGGAAGACCCTCGAAATCCACTGCTACAGCGGCGGCAGCTACGAGCCCTACGCCTGCAACGGCTGCGGCCACGACGACATGGGCGCGCTCGTCGACCACTGCAACGACTGCGAAACCCTCCAGGCGCTCGCCGAAGGCTATGGGATCACCGACGAGGAGCTCGCCCAGCTCGACCGTCCCGAGCCTGTCCGCCCGGTGAACCTCTACAAGAGCTACGCCGACCAGATGGACGCCTACTGCCGCCGCCTCGACCACCTCCTGCGGCCGACGAACCCCACCTCCGCCGTACCCGCCGCACTCCGCGGACCCAACTGGAAGCCCCGCCCCACCGCCTGAGACCCGCCCGCGCCACCCGCACAAGGAGCCATGCCGTGAGTGAAGCCATCGCCCGCTGCGTCAAGTGCCGCCGAGCCCTCTGGACCGACGAACTCGCCGCCGGCTGCTGGGCCTGCCGCCGCTGTGAGGAAGTTGCCGCCCGTCAGCTCCGCGAACTCCCCGACCTGTTCCACAAGGCCGACCGGACCGCGGCACTCGCCAAGGACAGCCGGACCGACGTCGGCGGCGGTCACGGTGCCGGATCGTCGGCACCCGTCAAGATCCAGGTACTCAGCCTCACCGCCAACGGCGGTGCCGTCGCCACCCTGCAAGCCATCGAAGACGCATGGCGGGCAACGCTCGCCTGGTCCATGGGCGAGACGCGGCACCGCGCCGACATCGACGGCGCCACCGGCTTCCTGATCAACAACCTGCGGTGGGCCTGCGAGAGCTACCCCGAGATAGCCCACGACCTCCACACCGTCGCCCGCCTCCACGGCCAGCTCAGCAGCATCGACACCGGCGACAAGGCGCTCCGGCGGATCATCTTCCACTGCGCCGGTGATGACTGCGACGGCCGATTCCCCGGCAACATCAACAGCCAATACGGCACCTGCCCGAACTGCGACGCCGAGTATGACCGCGACGCCCTCATGAGACTCGACTCCGACTGGGGGCCGAACACCATTCGGAACTGCCCCGCCGCATGACGAAGCCCCGCTGCCTTCGGGCGGCGGGGCTTCTGGCGTGCGCTTGGGGTTACAGGCTCGTCGCCTCCTGGCGGGCTGTGATCAGAGCAGCGTGAACCTTGTCCAGCTCGTCACAGTGCGCCCGGACCTGCGCGATCACCGCAGCGAACTGGTCCGGGTTGAGGCACTCCATCACTTCGTCCTGCCAGGGCTCCAGCACTACGTGCGGCATCCGGCGTTCTTGGCGGTCGTCATACGGATCCACGACGATCCGAGCGGACAGCACCGGCATCTCCAGGGTCCCCTCCTGCGCGTCGAACACGGGCAGCATGATCGCGTCGAAATCGCGGCCGTGACAGAGGTCGACCAGCGCACCGTCACTGTCGTTTCGGTGGTGATCCGTGCACCACGACGGGCAAGATTCGACGATCTGGCCGCCGCCCCAAATGCGACGCAGCCACGTCCGGACCTTGCCCGGCTCGGCGACGACAGGACGCTCGGGCAGTACTGTGGTCATCGAGAACTCCTTCTTGATGGTTGAGATCTCTTGATCGGCGAGGTGATGACTCGCTGGTTGAACAGGCCGGGCGGGTGATGACCGCCCGGCCGTTTACGTTTGCGGCTACCCAAAGAGGCCGGATGCCTTTTTGTGTTCTTCGCGAGCGAGCAGCGCCTGCCGCTTCGCCTCTTCGTCCGGGACTCCCGCGGCTTTCAGCTCGCGCAGGGTGCGGACTTGGATCGCCCTAGCCTGTTGTCCGACGGAGCGCGCACGGCGCTTCTCGGGGGAGATGGCTAGCGCGACCTCCCGCTGCCGCTCCCTGTACGGCTTCGTACCTTGAATGTTGTGCTTGGGCGCTTCTGTGAGGATTGCTTCGAGCTCAGCCTCAAGCGCCAGGGACTCACTGTTGAACCATTTGAGCGTGCCGTGATCGACTGTGGACCACCAGCCCTTCGTGGTGTGATCGCCGAATCGGCGCTCCGGATCGCAAGTGATGCCCACGTAGAGAAGTGCTCCGGTGGCGTTGTACAGGCGATAGAGCGCGGTGCGCTGAGGCATACGGCCCCCCCTTGTTCGATGTGACGGGTACCACGCACGAACCGTATCGCTTTTTGTGAATGGTTGGAAGTGGGGTTGTTGGAGCAAACGAGAAAGCGCCCCCTCCAAGCTGGAGGGGGCGCCGTCGTGTTGCTCAGAACTCGTACTGCAGGCCGTACAGGTGACCGGCCTTCGTCATAGTCGTGGCCTCGATCGGCCGGTTGTCGCCGCTCAGTACGACGCGGAAGGTGCGCAATACGGAGATGGGGCTAGGCAGTTGGAGCGCCGCATACTCCTCCTGAGTCGGCTCCTCTGCCGTCACGCGGTCGATCGTCCGAACCGGGGGATAGCCCAACTCGTTCAGGAGCGTGGGCGTACCGCCCTTGATCCGGCGACGCTCGGCCAGCCCGGTGCCGCGCGCGATCTCCAGCGGGTAGTAGGACTTGACCAGCTCGCACGGCTCGCCGTCCAAGCTGAGCAACTGCTGACGCAGCACTGCCTTTCCGTCTGCGCCCAGATCGAGAGCTGCGGCAACGTCGGCCGGAGGATGCACCTCGTCCACTCTGAGCAGCTGGATCGTCGGAGCCTTCCCGCGCTTCTCGGCCTCCTCCAGCCAGCGGTATGGGCGCCCCGCGTCGGCCGGCTTCGAGTAGGCCGCCGGGTGCATCACCTCGCGCCGATGCTCCAGCACCGTGACTGCCGAGCCTGCCTTGCCGGAGACCAAGCCTTCGGCCTTGAGCATCGCGACGGCCTTTTGGATGGTCGCGCTTGAGGCGTCGAAGCGCTCCTTCAGTGCCTGGGTGCTGGGTAGCTTGTCGCCGGGCGGTCGCTCGCCGGTCAGGATTTCGCGCCGGAGGTCGGTCGCGATTCGTTCGTGGAGCGCCCGCGGGTCGACGGCGTCCTTCGGGGTTCTGTTGAGTGCGGGCACGGTTAGGCCACCTTCAGCTCGTACTGGAGTCGCCGGAACCTGGCGGGGGAGATCATCAGGTCCGCTTGCAAGGGTCGGTCATTCTCGTCCAGGGAGAGCCTGGCGAGAATGAGCACGGGCTCGTCGGCGGGGGCATCGAGGGCCACCTGCTCTTCGACGGTTGGCATGCGGGCAGTGATGTCCTCCCGCACTCGGACGGTCGTGAACCCGAGCTCCACAAGGAGGGCGACAGCGCCGCCTTTGATCTTGCGGGGTTCCGCCAGAGCCGTGCCGGACGCGATGGCCAGGGGGTAATACGTGGACGCCAGCTCCACGGGAGTGTCGTTGGCGTAGATGGTTCGATGGCGCGCGATGACCGCTTCACCTGCGGCAAGACCCAGGTATCCCGCGATCGAGCTTGGGGCGGGTTCCTCACCAGCGGCTGTGAGGGTCTGACGCCCGACCGAGCCTTGCGCCGCCGCTTCAGCGGCCCATGCGTCGCCATCCATTTTCGGACGCGGCTTGATGTAGGGCGCCGAGGTGCTCACCCACTCATTGCTGCTGGTCACATGCCTCTCCGTCCGCCATTCCTGACTGTCCAACCTAGCTGCTCATCACGATAAGCGGCCAGGTTGCACTTCCAGCCGTCCCGAGAAGCTTGTTGCTTTTTAGAAAAAGCAGTACAGTTGAGAACGTTCAGCCCCCGACAAACGGATTGGAGGACGCCCGCGATGGCGCTTCCCCTGAAGCTCCCGACGCTCTCTGTCAAGGAGGCGGCCACCGCCCTTGACGTGCACCCTTCGACGATCTACCGCTGGGTCGACGAGGGAGAGCTCGCATCGATCCGATACGGCAAGCAGCCCGCCGAAGGCAGCAAGAAGCGCGGCGGAGAGATTCGCATCCCCGAGTACGTGATCGACGAGCGACTGCGACGCGGCCCGGTTCTGGAGAACTCGAAGGCGGTGGCGTGATGCAGAAGGCCACCCAGTCCACCCCGGCCCGGCGTCTGATCGCCACGGGGTTCAAGCGCGGCACCGGCCCGCTCGTCATCGAGCAGCCGCAGATGTCGCAGGCCGACGTGGACTGCCACGCCAAGGCCTCCTACGTCCGCCGCCCGGCGATGACGTCATGAGCGCCCCCGCCCTCGCGATCACCGAGGAACACCGCGCCGAAGGCCTCGCCAGCCGCGTCGTCGAAATCCTCGCCGAGCCGGCATGCCAGTCCTACCGCAGCCTCCCCGCCTACCAGCTGTCCGCACGCCTCGCCTTCGAGGCGGCCGCCGCCAGCACCAGCCAGCCCGGCGAATGCCCGTGCGACTGGTGCGGGCAGGGCGACAGCGACCCCATCGACCCGCAGGGCGGCGAGTAGCAATGCAGCACGCCAGCCCCGAGGCCTACCGGGCTGAGGCCCGCGCCTACCGCGAGATCGCTGCCCGCCACGAGCAGGCCGGGCGTGCACACGTCGCCCGCCAGTTCCGCGAGCGGGCCGACCACTGCGACGAACGCGCCGACCAGCTAGACGCCAACCGCTAGACCACCCCTCCCGGCACGACCAACCGAGGAGCACCGTCATGCCCGAAACCCAGCCCGCGACGATCGCCGAGGCGATCCGTGACCGCCGCTCGTACATCGCCTATCAGCGCGACCGCGGCAGGTACTTCATCTCCGCCGACGAGGTCGACCAGCCGGTGGGCGAGTTCCTCGCCCTCAGCGGGGCCGTAGTCGCCGTAGCCATCCGCTCCAAGTTCAGCGGACGGCAGGCCGTCACCGGCGGCGAGGAGCACGTCGTCGAGTTCTCAGTCATCGCCAAGTGCGCCGGCTTCGGATGTATCGACCCCAAGCACACGGTGACATCCGCGGAGAAGCACCCCCTCACGACGGACGCGGACGAGACCGGAAAGGCCCCGTTCCTGCTGACCGGTGACGCCCTGAAGTGGGCGCAGTCCCACGCCGAGACCTGCCGGGCCATGCCCAAGCCGGGAGGTGGCAGCGAGTGAACCTGCCGGCCGACCTGGAGCCGGACAACGACGACCGCTCCTTCATCTGGGTCTTCGGCGACCTCGGCGACCTCGACGACCCGCAGCCCGACACCGACCAGCCCGCCTGACCACCGGAAGGACCACCCGTCATGTCCAACGGCCTCATCGCCCAGTTCCACACCCGCCGCGGTAGCTCCGTGGAAGTCCGCCCGAACCCGGCCAGCGCCCGGAACATCGTTGCTGGCTGCCGCGGCTGCCTGATGGCGAACGGGTCGACGTCCACGAACGCGGCCGATCTGATGCGCGGCTGGGCCCAGGTCCACGCCGCGAACTGCGACTCCTGACCCGCCCGCCCATCACCCCGCCTGACCACCGGAAGGACCACCGTCATGAACGCCACCATTACCAGCCTCGCGGCCCGCCGCCGTACCCAGACCATCGAGGACGCGATCACCTCCCTGCACGCGTCGGTCATCGCCGACTACCTGACCGCCCGCCTCGCGGGATCCCCGATCCGAACGGCGGAGATCCTGGCTGAGGCCGCGCACATCGACGCCGAGTACCCCGGGTTCCCGTCCCTCGTCGCCCAGCTCGACGCCCTCCAGTCGGCCGCCTAATGGACGTCTCCGGCTACCAGTTACACCGCCGCTACGCGCCCCTTCTGCGCCGTGTGCAGGAGATCGCCGACCAGGCAGGCCGGCTGGTTGAGCAGCGGATGCGGGAACGAATGGTGCCCACGCGCATCGTCGTCGCCGCGGAGAAGCACTGTCCCGAGGTGGTGATCGGAGTACAGCAGCAGGTCGTGGGAGTCGACACCCTGCCCCTGCGTGCTGAGCGAGTCGACTACCTCGGGATCACGACCCTCGCTCGCGGCGGTGCGGTCATCGTCCTCAACGCAAACCCTCTGGCCAGCGACACCCGCATGACTGACGAGACCGTCGTGCACGAGCTGGTCCACGCCGTCCAGTTCGGCCGGCCGGGGTCGCGGGAGCTGGCGATGAAGGGCCTCCGCAACAACTACGGCGTTGAGAAGCTGACCCTCACTCGCGCCTGGAAGACGAACCGTGGCATCGGCCGGGACGAACGCGAGGCGCAGAGCCTCGAGTACCTCGCCCGCGAGATCCGCTGAACGGAGCCCGAGATGAACGAGGAGTACACCAAGGCCACCGTCGCCAGCCTGATCTTCGTGGCCGGCCTGCTGCTACTCGACCTGGTCGCCCCCGGTGTCGCCGCCTTCGGGCTGGCCGCCCTCCTGGCCACCGTCGTCATCCCGGCCGTGATCGCACCCGAAGAAGCCTGACCGGTTGCCCGATCCGCCCCGCGTCAACGACTGAAGGAGAAGTGATGGACAACCTGGAGCGAGCCGAACGCCTGCGTGAGCAGGCCGAGAAGGCCAAATGGTACGGCGACTGGGACCGAGGAGAGGCTCTCGAAGCCCGCGCCGAAGCAATCGAAGACGCCGACTGGGACTGACGGCTGCCTGATCCGCCCGGCCGCCGGGCGGTGACGGGGAGCCGGGACAGCCCCGGCCCAGGGAGGGAAGACCATGCCGTTCGTAGTGAAGAAGTTCGGTCAGGGACGCGTTCAGGTGGTGCACCGCGGCCGGAAGTTTGGCGTCGAATGCCGCCGCTGTGGCGCTAGCCGCGACTACCGCTCCAACCCCATTGCCGAGCAGATCGCCCTCATACACTCCCAGCGCCGCGATGCCAGCGATCGCTGCCTGCCGCTGGCCGCCGGCTGACCGTAGCCCGCTCCGCCCGTCTCGAACGGGCGGACTGGAGATCTGTCAGCGCCACCCCACCATCCCGCGACACGAGGAGCTTCGCCATGCCCTTCTTCAGCCGCAAGCCCCCGACCCCGCCCGCCGAGCCCCGCATCCCGAGCGACGAGGAGATCGCCGCCGCCGGACGCGCCCTGCAGGTCCGTGGCGACAGCAAGCCGGCTGACCGGCTGTGCGCCGAAGCCGGACCCCACTCCCGAGAGGTCGCCATGCAGATCCTCGCCGCGTGTGTGGACTACGGCGGCTACGGCGACGGGGAGGACTGGTGACCGCCGCGCTGATCGCCCAGCGCCGCTCGATCTTTGTTCTGGCGTTCCTCGGCCTGTTCGCCTGGGTGTTCGGCATCGACCCTCCCGTCTGGGAGCGGCTCCTCATCGTCGCCCTCGCTGCCCTCGCGGTTGCCGCTACCGCCACCCTCGACGGCCACAGGATCCGCCCCGCCAAGACCGGCCACCCGCCCTACGACACCGCCGCATAACCCCCACACCACGAAAGGATTACGACCGTGAGCGCCGACTACCGCTCCTGGGAGGACCGCGAGGCGGACCGCCGCCGGCGGGAAGCCCTGGACGCGCCGAAGATCGCCGCCGCGCTGGCCAAGGCGGAGGAGATCGAGCGGGCCGCGCGCCGAGCCCGCGAAGCCGAGGAGGCCGAAACCGCGGAGCAGAACGCGGCCAGGGCCAAGGCCAGCGCGGACGCACTCGCCGCCGAACAGGCCGAACGTCACCGTAAGGTTGAAGCGAAGAAGCTCGACCGGCATGCGGCCGAGGGTGTCAAGCGGTTCGCCGCCCTCTGCTTCCTCGTCGCGCTCCCGCTCCAGCTTCGCGCCTTCTGGGACCCCGACCGGCCGTGGAACGCCGCCGTCCCGATCATGCTGGAAGTGGCGGCCTGGGCTGCTATGCGCCTGGCTCACGCCGCGATCGTGAACAGGCGGGTGGCATGGCCCTACCTCGGCCTGACCTTCTTCTTCGCCTCGGTCGCGGCCAGCATCAACATCGCCGACGGCTTCCTGCACCCCGACATCGGCGCCATCTTCGGTCTCGCCGGCGGCTTCGCCTCACTGGCCGGCCCCGGACTCTGGGCAGTTCACCAGTTCGGCGCCCGGGCCAAGGAAGCCAAAGCGACACGCGCCGAACGCAAGCTCGCCGAGCAGCAGGCCAAGCAGGCCGAGGCCGAGCTGGAAGCAGCACGGGTTCAGGCTGAGGCCCTCGTGGAGGCCAAGCGCATCGAGGCCGAGGGCCGGCAGAAGATCGAGGCCGACAAGCGGGCCGCGCACGAGGCGAAGGTAGCCACAGACAAGGCTGCCGCCGAGGCAGAACTCGCGGCCCAGGACGAGCGGCGCAAGGCTCTATTCACGGGAGAGTGGGAGCAGTTCGAGCGGATCCTGGCCGCCAACCCTCTCGGCGCGATCAACCGTGATCGCGCCTGGGACGAAGCACGCCGCGCCGTCGCCCACCCGGCCGTCTGGGCCCGGTACGAAGTCCTCGCCTTGAACGCCCCCGCCAACACCAAGAGCTCCGACCTGTGGGCCGAAGCCTGGGTCATCGAGCACGGCCTCCCGCAGGGCCGAACCATCGAGTTCCTCGCGGCGAAACTTGCCTCCCGCGAGTACGTCGACCAGACCCTCGCCGAGCACCTCGGAGCGGCTCAGCACCTCGCCGTCGAGGAGCTCCTCGCGGACATCTTCGGCCCCGGCGGCGAGGGTGGGGCCAGCCCCGCGAAGGGGCGCCCCAAGAAGCCTTCTGGCGGCCCCGTGCAGGACCTCGGAGACCTTGGGGGGATTGGGAAGGGGTCGGATTCGACCCCAGCTCGCAAGGATGTCGCAGAGCCCCTGTCGGACGACGACGTAGAGGCCGCGCGAAAGCTGCGCGACGCCGACCCCAACGGCTTCTCTACCCCCGCCGTTGCGCGCCTCCTCGGGCGCTCCAAGGTCTACGCCCAGCGCGTCCGAGACGCCGTCAACAACACGGAGGGAGACCAGTGAGCGCCGCCGCCCCGCACCCGCACCTGACCGTCGTACCCGACCAGCCGGCCACCCCCCTCGAAGGGGTCGTCATCGAGAAGACCAAGGCCATCGAGAAGGCCGCCCTGCCGTCCCTGCTGGGGGCCGCCGTGAACCATGCGAAGGGCAACCGCCTGTACCTCCCGATGGTCGGCCGCGGCTACCGCAATCTCGGCCGGCACTGGGTCGACCGGTACTCCGACGACTACCCCCACACAATCAAAGCCGTGCGCCGGGCCCTCCGCGAGGCACCCGTCGACAAGAAGGGCGAGCTCAAGAAGATCAAGAAGGATCTCCGCGCCGAATACCGCAAGCACCGGCTCACCCACCTCGGCATCACCGGGGCCTGGACGCTCGCCGGCGGAACCGGCCTTGCCGTCGGCACCTTCACCGGCGGGCTGATGTTCGACCTCGCCGCAGCCCTCGGCATCTACCTGACCGGCCTCCGTCACGCCATCAGCGACGAGGAGACACCTCCGGCCATCGAGGCGGGGCACACCCCGGCGGCAGTGAGTAGCGGCAACGCAGCCGACCGCGCCGAGGTCCGAGGCGAACAGGATCTGATCTCCGCGCTCGTCAAGGCCGACATCATCACCGCCGCGGAGCAGGCCGAGACGCGCATCATCGGCGGCATCCGCCGGGACGGCCCCGGATGGAGCGCCCGCATCGAGCTCCCTGAAGGCATGCCCGCGGTGAAGGCCACGACCAAACTGGCGAACCTGGCCGGCGCCCTCCGCAAGAAGGCCTCCCAGATCGAGTTCAAGCCCGACACGGCCGAAGACGGACACGAAGGCATGGTCACGCTCTGGGTCGGCGACAACCCCAACCCGTTCAACAGTCCGAAGGTGCCCAGTGAACTGATTACCGCGCCGCGCTGGCACTTCTGGCGCGACGGCATCCCGCTCGGCGGGGATGCCCGGCAGGCCCGGCAGAACCTCCACCTCGTCTGGTCATCCATCCTGGTCGGCGGGCTGCAGGACTACGGCAAGTCCTACCTCGCCCGCCTCATTGCAGCCGCAGGAGCCCTGGACCCCACCGTCCGGATCATCGTCATCACCGGCAAGAAGGGACCGGACTGGGCGCCGCTGAAGAAGATCGCTCACCGGTTCATCGCCGGCTCCGACCCTGAAACCATCCGCGAAGTCTTCAGCACGATGACCACGGTCATCGACGACATGCAGGCCCGCGGCGACGAGCTCGACCGGCTCTTCGAAGAGGAGCCCCACCGCGTACCCGAAGGCAAGGTCACTCCGGAACTCGCCGAAAACGGAATGGGCCCGGTGCTCCTCATCGTCGAGGAGCTGCA
The DNA here is from genome assembly GCF_042750055.1 of Streptomyces sp. NPDC059456. Taxonomy (NCBI): domain Bacteria; kingdom Bacillati; phylum Actinomycetota; class Actinomycetes; order Kitasatosporales; family Streptomycetaceae; genus Streptomyces; species Streptomyces sp. NPDC059456. The sequence continues at coordinate 47,588 of NZ_JBHYVA010000001.1, read as the reverse complement.
GGAACTCCTCGGCGGTGCCGCCCTCACCAAGATGCCCGTGCCCGACGACGACTCCGACAGGCCACGCCTCGTTTCCGCCAAGCCCCTGCTCGTCGACCTCTTCGCCCGCTTTAATCGCGTCTCTCGCTTCGTCCTCGGCATGGGCGTGTACATCACCCAGCGCCCCGACTCCACTGGCGTTCCCACTGAACTCCGCGACGTCTGCGTCAAGCGCGCCTGCTTCCGCACCAAGACGCGCGAGAGCTCCGAGATGGTCCTCGGAGAGATGGCCGTAGCTGCCGGCGCCTCGCCGCACGCCCTCCTTGAAAGCTCGAAGGGCGTCGTCGTCATCGAAGAGGGAGCCGAGGACGGCTACCGCACCCTCCGCGGCGACGTCATCGACCTGCCCGACTTCGTGCAGATCTGCGAGCGAGGGCGCCAGCTCCGGATCGACGACGGCGCGCTCTCCGGTGACGCACTCCAGCGTCATCGGCACGAGGCTGGCGCCGGCACACGGAAGGCATTCGTCGCCAACTGCCTCCGGGCCATGGACGAGCGACAGGTCGATCGGATCAGGACCGAAACCCTGGCCGACGCCCTTCACCTGACCGTGAGCCAGCTCAAGGCCCAGATGAGCTCCGCTGGCGTACCAGAGCCGAGCGGGATCGGCCCGACTGACGGCCTGCAGAACCCCCGCGGCTACAAGCGGGAGACCCTCGCCAGCGCCTGATATGCGCAGATCGCACCCCTGATCGGGCTCTGCTCGCCCTGCTCCACCGCAGGTCAGAGCCCGATCGGCCCCCGCTCGCCTATTGCTCGCGACGACCGCCGAGCAACCCCCGATCAGCCTCCGAGCAGGCCCTGACCTGCAACGGAGCAGCGGCACCACACGCCGATCGGCAGGACAAACCATCACAAACCATCCACCGAAAGGAACCGTCATGGGCAGGACCTGGAACGGCAACAAGCCCCGCGACATCCGCGACTTCGAACGCTGGCTCCGCAAGGGCGCCACCGTCTACGTGATCAACCGGCTCGAACACGCCGGCGACGCCCGCCTCTGGAACCACCCCGAAACCTGGAGCTCATACACCGTCACCGGCAAGCACCCCCTTCTCGGCGACTGGCAGATCAACAGCAGCTCCGCCGAGTACTTCCTCAAGTGGCACGGCACCGTGTACGACACCCAGCCGCGCGGCATTCCCCACCACTCCAGCTCGGGCCCGCGCGTTGCCGGCCCGCTCCCCGAAGAGGTCTTCGAAATGACGATGAAGGAGATCCAGTACGCAGCCGACGAGGCAGAAGACCGCGCCAACGCCGACCTCAAGGCCGGACGCCGCAAGCGGACCTCGTGGTTCTAATGGCAGCCATCACCGCGCACCGGGTGAGGACGGCCCCCGCCCTCACCCTCGACGAGCGCCTCGCCTTCCGCGGCCTGGCCATGGACGAGCGCCTCGCCGGCGCCCACGGGGACATGGCGATCCGGACCGCCCACGTCGACACCGAAGCTGGCGAGATCCTCGCCGTCCCCATGCCCGCCGCGCCAGCCGTCCGGCCGAACACCGTCGAGGAAGTCTTCGCCGGGGCGGCCCGGCTGATCACCGTCCACGGATGGATCACCGGATACGTCGGACACGCCGCCGTCGGCTACTGCCTCATCGGCGCCATCCGCGCCGCAGCCGGCGGAGAAGGGCCACTCGCCGACCAGGCCTGCGAGACGATCTGGGACCGCATCCGCCAGGAAGCACCCGACGCGCTCTCGCCAGGCGCATGGAACGACAGCCAGTCCGGACCGGCACCCGTGATCCGCATCCTCGGCTGACTACCGCTCCACCGACAGGCCCTCGCCGACCGCGGGGGCCTGCGTCATGGGCACCGCGCGGGCCAGCCAGCCATCCCCGTACCGGTCCGTCGGCAGCATCGTCACCACCGCACCCCGCTCACGGCACAACCAATCCAGCTCAGCCAGGCACTCGGACTCCGTGGGGCACCGCACCATGAACGAGACCTTCATGGGCGCAGTGTCCCACCGGAGAGCAGGACTTGACACGAGTAAGCCACCGAAGTCATGATCTGCTGAAGTAGCACTCGTGCGCGCTCAGGCCGTCCTTTTGGGGGACGGCCTTCGTCGTTCCAGGGGGTGACCATGGACCGCCCCTGGCTCGCCACCGCAGCCGACGCCGCCTACTACACCGGCCGCCCCATCGGAACAATCTGGCGCTGGGCATCCGAAGGCCGCATCACCGTCCACGGCCAAGGCAAGGCAGCCCGCTACGACCTACGCGGCCTGCCCCGCAAGACGGTCGACGACTGGACCGGCGAAGTCACCCTCGGCGACCCGCCGCCACTGCCCGCCGGAGCAAGAGCCGCCTGACCGACGAGGAGGTGCCGTCGTGTCGTTCCCTCCGGGCACCCCCACTGTCACGCTGGTCGGCACGATCCCGTCGGCAGTCGCCGGCACCCCATTCCAGGGGCGAGTCGTGCTCAGCCCGTCCGCCTACCTGGTCGACTCCACCCGGAACGCGGTCTACCCGGGCGGCGGATCGGTCATGATCGCCAACGGCACGATCTCCGTGCAGATCCTGCCGTGCGACGCGGCCGGCATCCAGCCGACCGGCTGGCGCTGGCGCGTCGACATCCAGCCCAGCAACGGGGGCCGGCGGGTCACCTACTGGGCGAACATCACCGGCACCGGCACCGTCGACATCGCCGACATTACCCCTGTTCCCGCCCCCAACGGCGGGCCCTCGGGCGGCAGCGGCGGCGCAGTCTCCTCCGTCAACGGCAAGGTAGGCGCCGTCGTCCTGGACGCCAGTGACGTCCATGCGGACCCAGAAGGGACCGCCGCCGCAGCCGTCGTGGCCCACGCGTCGGCCACGGACCCCCACGGTGACCGGGCAGTCGCTGCGAGCGCCCTCGCGGCACACGAGGCCGATACAACGTCCGTTCACGGGATCAGCAACACCGCGACCCTGGAGACCCAGAGCGGGGCGCAGGCGAAGGCCGACGCAGCCCAAACTGCTGCGATCGCGTCTGCCGCCTTGGACGCTACGGCGAAGGTCGCCGCACACGAGGCGGACACCACCGCCGTGCATGGGATCGCTGACACTGCGCTGCTGGAGACCGCGGCCGGCGCCACAGCCAAGGTTGCCACCCACGCCGGTGCGGCCGACCCGCACGGAGACCGAGCCGACGCCGCATCCAAGTACCAGGCGAAGTCCGCCTGGATCTTCGATGTCACCACCTACGGCGCCCTCGGTAACGGCAAGGTCGCCTCCGACGCGGCCATGACGTCAGGCAGCGCCGTCCTCACCTGCTCGACCAGTGCCCCGTTCACCGCCGGCGACGTCGGCAAAAACGTCATGGTCCTCGGGGCTGGCACCTCTGGCGAGACGCTCGTCGGTACGATCTCGGCGTACACCGACAGCAGCCACGTCACGCTGTCCGCAACCGCGGGCAGCACTATCTCCGGCGTGCCTGCCATGTGGGCCTCGGACGACACCGTCGCCATCCAGGCCGCCATCGACGCCGCGGTCGCCTACGCAGGCACCCACTCCGGCGCGGCCACCGTCCTCATCCCCCCGGCCACGAACGCGTTCTACGGCGTAGCGGGAGCGCTGAGGACTGGCGGCTCAACCCTCGGCAATGCGCAGCTGACCCTGCCGGTCGTGGCGGCCACCGCCCGCAAACTGACCCTGACCATCCGGGGCGCCCACACGGGCGCCGGGGTCCAGCACTGGCAGCAGACCGTCCCGAACACGACCGGGTCGACCCTGGTCTCCTTCGGGCTGTTCGCCAACGCCACCGCCCAGGCGAACTCGATCAATGCAGGCGGTAACCCGTCCGTGCTCGGCGGCCCCTCCCAGCCGGGCGGCTACGGAGTCGCCCCGGGCAACTTCTCCAACCTGTACGTGGACATCGGCGACCTGTCGATCCTGACCTGCCACAGCAAATTCGGGCTCACCTACACAGCCATCGACCTGTCCGGCGTCGCCAACGCCCAGCTACGGGACGGCCAGACCAGCACCACCGGCGTCGTCGCCCCGCCCGCAGGCAGCTACGTCTCCCCGAACGTCTTCGCAACCGGCCTGTCCATCGGGATCCTGCTGCCAGCCAACGGCAACAACGACTGCACGATCCTAAGGAACTGGACCATCGGCGGCGGCTACACCTACGGCCTCCTCGCCACCGAGCACACCGACATCTACGGCCTGCGCATCCTGTACTGCTGGGCCGCACTCTGCCCCGTCGGAACGTACTACAGCTCCGTCGGCGCCGCCCACTCGATCAACGGGTCGCTGATCAGCATCGAGCAGTGCACCTACCTCGTCTACGTGTTCGGGCCCGGGACGGGCGGCCTCGGGCCGACCGTGTACCTGAAGATCGACACCGAGACCAGCACGCCCCGCTTCGGCGACCGCACCAGCGGCACCGGCCTCGCCGCAGCCCGCGGCGAAGTCGTCCTCGCCGGCCTGTTCACCGCGGCCGGCCTGACGCTCGACAACCCGACCGGGCTGAAGATCCGCAACAGCCAGCTGACCTACCCGATCACCACGAAGACCAGCAACTACACGGCGACCAGCTTCGACGAGCACATCCTCGCCGACGCCACCAGCGGAGCCATCACCATCACCCTGCCCACCGCGGTAGGCCGCACCGACCCCATCACCGTCAAGAAGATCGACAGCAGTGTCAACGCTGTCACCATCGACGGCGCAGGCAGCGAGACCATCGACGGACAGCTCACCCGGCGCCTCGACAACCAATGGGACTACGCCACGCTCGTACCGTCCGGCAGTGGCTGGTACATCAAGGCAGCACCCACGGCGACCTCGTGGGCGGAACGCCCCTCCGAGCAAGGCCTGCTCACCTGGACCTACGACCCGAACATGGCCGGCCACGTCACCGCGCAGAGCAACGCGGGCGTGGCGGGCCGGATCACCCTCGTCAAGATCCCCATCCGGGAGCCGATCACCTGGAGTTCTATCTGGTTCGGCCTGTCTGGTGTCGACGCGGGCGCCTCGCTGGCGAACTGCTACCTCGGCGTGTACGACGCGGCCGGCAACCTGAAGGGCACGACAGCAGATATCTCCTCGTCGCTGATGTCGGGGGCGACGGCCAAAGCGGTGTCGTTGGTGACCCCGTTCACCGCAGCGCCGGGAACCTACTTCATCGCGATGCTGCTCAACGGGACCTGGACCACCAACAGCCTGACGTTCAAAGCAAGCGGCGCAGGCGTCTCGGTCAATGCCGGCCTGACCGCGCCGAACCTGCGGTACAGCAACCTACTGACCAGTCAGACGTCATTGCCCTCGTCGCTGACGCTGTCGAGCCAGTCCACGTCGATCATCAACACCGGGTGGGCGAGCCAGTGGTACGGCGTCAGCTGACCGCTAACCCTCGTCCCGCTTACGCCAAGGCCTGTCGCCGGGACGCAGCAGCGTCTCCGGCGGCTTGCCGCTCGCCCGGCGCTGACCCGCCGTCGAAGCGCCCACGAACACGATCATCAGCAGGCCAACGACAGCTACCGGCCACGGCAGGAACAGCCCGCCGATCAACAGCAGCAGGCCCACGGCCAGCAGTCCTCTTGCCCAGTCAGGTCCGTCGTGCTCAGCCATCACGGCTCCCTCCATCGAGATCGCACACGGTACGCCGATGGAGGTGGACGTGATGGCCAGACGGACAGGATGGCGGGTGTGCTCGACCCCCGGTTGCCCGGAGTACACCGACGAGGGCGGCCGCTGCCCGGATCACAGGCGGCAGGCCGAGGCCAAGCGCGGCAGCGCACGGCAGCGCGGCTACGGACGCCAGCACGAGCGGACGTTCAGACCCGGCGTGCTGGCACGCGACCGGGTCTGCGTCATCTGCCGGCAGGCGCCCGCGGTCCACGCTGACCACCACCCGCTCAGCCGGCGCGAGCTCGTCGAGCAAGGTCTCGACCCCAACGATCCGAGACACGGGCGTGGGCTGTGCGGTTCGTGCCACAGTAGCGAGACCGCACAGCATCAGCCTGGAGGGTGGAACGGATGACGGCGCTCAAGTTGAAGCTGGTGCCCGGCGAGCGCGCGCCCAGCAGCCAGGCGGTCAGGCGGATCGCGGCGCTCTCGACGGGCCCGCTTGTCGGCTGTGGAGCAGCTGCCTCAGCATGCGTGTGGGCCAGCATCTGGGAGCGTCCGATGAAAGCTGAGGCAGAGGAGGCCGCGACTATCGCCCGCCGCGGAGGCCAGCCCGAGGAGCCAGCGTGACGGCCGACGAAGCCATTGGCCACGCGGCCAGGCTGCTGGCCCAGGCCGAGCTGGAGCTGACCAACCTGCCGCTCATCGAACGCCTTGATCAGCTGGCCTGCTCGTGGCTGGCTGTGGCCAACCTGCTGAACGAGAGGGAGCGGGTGTGAGCCGGCACCAGGTCGAGATCCACCAGGACAGCCCGGACAGGTACCGGGTGCTGGTCGACGGGGTGGACATCGCCCAAGGTCTGGCCGGCCTGAGCCTGCGCATGAGCGTTGGCATGATCCCTCGGTTGGACCTTGACCTGCAGCTGATCGACGTGACTCAGCTCGGCTCGATCGAAGCCGAGGTGATGTTGACCCGGGCCACACATGAGGCGCTGGTCGCCCTCGGCTGGACGCCACCCGAGGAGCCGGCTTGACGGTTGGCTGGGTCGTCGGCCACGGGCCAGGCTGCCGGCCGGGCCGAGCCATAGCCGGGTGTGATCACGGTCAGCCTTGACGATCATCGCCCTCGTGATCACCAAGGTAGATCAGCTTGATCATCTCAATGATGATCACGTCACTCAATGTGACGATCTTGAATAAATTACCCGGGGGTAGACCCTCTTGATCATTTCGATCAGGACCGCCGGGGAGGTGGCTCGGGGTTTCTACGGGTCTGGCACCCCTGGCGATCTTGAAATGGACCACGCTGAGTGACCCTGGGCCGGCCGCAACGGCTAGCCCTGACGTGCCGCAACGGCACCAGGAGAGTGATCACATGGCAGGGATGGGACCCCCTCCCAAGCCGGCCGGGCAGCGGCGGCGGAGCAACGCCACCATCGCGATGACCCAGCTGCCGGCCGAAGGCAGGACTAGTCCGGCGCCCAGATACCCGCTGCCGCCGGTTGTCGTGAGCGACGATGACGGCGGATCGGAGATGGCCCGGGAGCGCGAGGCCGAACTGTGGGAATCCCTCTGGGAAACCCCCCAGGCGGTCATGTGGGAGCGGACGCACGCCGTGCTGACCGTGGCCCGCTTCGTCCGCTTCTCGGTGCTGGCCGAGACGGGCAACGTAAAGGCAGCCACGGAGGCCCGCCAGCTGGAAGACCGGCTCGGGCTGAACCCGCAGGCCATGCTGCGGCTGCGCTGGGAGGTTGCTGCCGACGAGGTGGCCGGCCAGCGGCAGGAACGGACGTCCAGGGCGGTCACGGCGAAGACGGCGAAGCAGCGACTTCGTGTCGTCGACAGCGAAGTGGCCGGGGGTAGCTGATGGCCCAGTTGGTGAAGCTGGAGGCCAGCGACATCCTGGCCTTGGCGAACGTGGGTGCCGACGTCTGGGACAGCCTCCCGGAATCCGCAGAGCGGTTGAAGGAACTGCTAGGAGTCGACCGCATCCTCATATTCGAGGGCCCGGTCGACCTAAGTAAGGTGCCTTCGGATGCCGTGGCGGGGTCCTGACCATCCCGGCGAGTTCCCTTCGCTCGGCTGGGCGGTCGGTGAGTGGATTGAGGCGCACTGCGTCATCCCGGACGGGGACCAGATCGGCGACCCGTACCTGCTGACAGACGAGATGTGGCGGTTCCTGGCCTGGCACTACCGGCTGCGGGAGGACGCCACAGAGGAGGGCTGGCGGTCGGCCTGGTCGTACCGCCGCTCTCAGCTGGTCCGCCCGCAGAAGTGGGGCAAGGGGCCGCTGACGTGCGCGATGGTCTGCGCCGAGGCTGCCGGCCCGGTCCGGTTCGCCGGCTGGGACGCCTCGGGGGAGCCAATCGGCAGGGCTTGGGAGACGCCGTGGATCCAGATCGCGGCGACGTCCGAGGATCAGACCGACAACGTGTACCGCGCGCTAGTCCCGATGATCGATGAGGGCCCGCTTGCCAATCTGATCCCGGATACCGGCGAGACCCGGATCAACGTCCCGGGTGGCGGTCGCATCGAGCCGGTCACCAGCTCGGGCCGGGCCCGCCTGGGTCAGCGCATTACGTTCGCGGTCCAGGATGAGACTCACTCGTGGCTGGAGGCGAACGGCGGCTGGAAGCTCGCGGAGACGCAGCGCCGGAATCTTTCGGGTACGGGTGGCCGCGCGGTGGAGACCACGAACGCCTGGGACCCGTCGGAGCAGTCGGTGGCCCAGCGGACCGCGGAGGCGTCCGTCAGGGACGTGTACCGCGATCACCGGGTGCCGGCGCCGGCGTCGCTCGCCAACAAGCGGGAGCGCCACAAGGCCCTGCGGGTCGCCTACGGCGACTCGTCGGTGCTGATGGGTGGCTGGGTTGACCTGGACCGGATCGACGGCGAGCTCGTCGAGATCGCCGAGAAGGACCCGGCGCAGGCCGAGCGGTTCTACCTGAATCGGATCGTGGCTGGCACCGGGGCCTACCTCGATGGCGACCGCTGGGACCTGCTCCGCGAGGAGCGGGAGGTGCCTGCGGGCACGGCGGTCACGCTCGGGTTCGACGGCTCGGACATCGACGACTGGACCGGCATCCGCCTGGAGACGTTGGACGGCTATCAGTTCACGCCGCTGTACGGTCCGGACCGGCTGCCTACGGTTTGGAATCCGAAGGACTGGGGCGGTCAGGTGCCGCGCCTGGATGTCATGGCTGCGTTCGATGAGGTCTTCTCGACGTACAGCGTGGTTCGCGCCTACCTGGACCCGCCCTACTGGGAATCGGAGGTCGACACGCTCGCCGAGAAGCACGGCGAGAAGGTCGTCACCCGCTGGTACACGAACCGGATCGCCCAGATGCACGGCGCGGCCGAACGGCTGGCAACGGACGTGTCGAAGAAGGACTCGTCGCTGCGGCATGACGGCTGCCAGTGGGCGGGGCAGCACCTGCGGAACATGCGCAAGGGCGCCCGGCCGGCCGGACGGTACGTCCTGAAGAAGGCCTCCGAGTCTCAGAAGATCGACCTCGGCATGTGCTCGATCCTCGCCCACGAAGCAGCTGGCGACGCCATTGCCGCGGGTCAGGCCAAGACTAAGAGGCGCCGCGCTCGCGGCTTCTGATACCGAGAGGGGGCCAGATGCCTCAGCCCCCTGCCGTCCAGTCGCCGGAGTGGTGGCGCGACCGCCTGTACAAGCAGTTGTGCGAGCGCTCGAAGGCCACGGAGATCTTCGATCAGTACTACGAGTGCGAGCATCGACTGCCTCATCTGCACGAGAAGGCCCGGGAGCCGTTTCGGCGTCTTCTGCGCATGTCGCGGGCGAACTACTGCGAGCTGGTTGTCGATGCGTTCGTGGGTCGCCTTGAGGTTTCCGGCTTCCAGTCGGACGTCGAAGGTGACGCCGACGAGCAGGCCTGGGCGCTGTGGCAGGACAACAATTTGGACGGCGGCAGCCAGCTGGCGTTCCTTGAGGCAGCGATCCGCGGCAACTCGTATCTCATGGTGTCGCCGGTCAAGGGCGGCGGATATCGGATCACTCCAGAGCACCCGACGCAGGTCATCATTGCCTATCGGCCCGATGCGCCCGGCGAGGCTGCAGCAGCCTTGAAGTTGTGGATCGACGACTGGACTGGCCTGCTCTGTTGCACGCTCTACCTGCCAGACAAGATCTACAAGTTCCAGGCCCCGGAGCCGAGGAGCGGGGAGTCCCCGCGCTGGACGCGCCGCGAAGTGGCTGGTGAGCAGTGGGGTGGCAAGAACGCCCTCGGCCAGATTCCATTCGGGGAGATCGCGAACCGGCCGCGGATGCTCAAGGCGGGCGCATCCGAGCTCCAGTCGGTGATCGGCATCCAGGACCGGATCAACAAGACGATCGCCGACCGCATGATGACGCAGGAGGCGGCTGCGTTCCCGGGGAAGTGGGCGACGGGCCTGGAAATCCCCGTGGACGACAACGGGCAGGAGATCGAGCCGTTCAACGTCGCGGTGAACAAGATCCTGATAGCCGAGGATGCCAGCGCGAAGTTCGGTCAGTTCGCGGCTGCCGACCTGACCGGATATCTCAAGGCGAAGGAGGCCGATGTCCATGACATTGCCGCCATCACTTCAACGCCGCCTCACTACCTCCTCGGCTCGATGGTCAACCTGTCCGCCGAGGCCCTCAAGGCTGCTGAGGCCGGCCTGATCCACAAGATCTACCAGCGGCGCCGGTTCCTGGATGAGGGGCTGGAGCGAACGATGCGGCTGGCGGGGATCGCATCGTCACAGGCCCGCATCGTCTGGAAGTCGCCCGAGTGGCGGACTGAGGGCGAGCTGGTAGATGCCTTGGTCAAGATGAGTACTCTCGGCGTTCCCCGCGAGGTGCTCTGGGAGCGCTGGGGTGCGACGCCCCAGGAGATCGAGCGCTGGCGTCAACTCGGCGAGGACTCCCTGCAGCGGGCACTGTCTGGCGACTTGGCCGCGGAGTACGGCCCTAAGCCGCCCGCTGATGCGGCGACTGCCGCGGTCGGGGCATGAGCGGTTCCGAGGGTGCTCTGGAAGTCGCTGCAGCGCAATACGAGCGCCAGCAGCGGATCGTCCGCCGGACAGCCGAGCGGGCGCAGGCGGTTTGGCGCAGGCTACGTCTGGCGGATGTGGAAGGGTCCTGGCAGGCGGTCGTGGCACCCAGTCTGCTCGTGTCTGTCACTGCGGGGCAACAGGAGGCCGCCTCTCATGCTGACGCCTACGTCGCTTCGATCATCACGGCAGACGGTCTGAACTCGGACCCTGCTGGGAAGGTGGCGGCGAGCCGCTTTGCCGGCGCGGCGGCAGACGGACGCCCCCTGAAGTCGCTCTTCTATGAGTCGGTGCTTGAGGCGCGCTGGCTGGCAGAGGAAGCGGATGTGTCTGACGTCGAGGCGATGATCGGCGGCCTGGAGAAGCTCCTCAAGGCCGTAGCGACCGAGGTCGCCGATGCCGGACGTACCGCAACCGGGGTGTCCATAGCGGGCAACCGGACCATTCAGGGCTACATACGCATTGCGTCGGCCCCTTGCTGCGCGCGGTGCGCGATCTTGTCGGGCAAAGAGTTCGGGTGGAACACCGGCTTTCAGAGACACCCGCGCTGCGACTGCATCCACATGCCAGCCACCCTCGTCGCGCGCAACAGCCTCCGCCGAGGGCACTTGGACCGGGCGGAGATGTTCCCCACGACGGGGCGAGGCGGCCCCCGGGGCATCGTGGACGCGAACAAATACTTCGAATCCCTGTCGCACGCTGAGCAGAACCGGATTTTCACCAACGCCGGAGCGCAGGCCATCCGTGACGGGGCCAGCATCTCCAGCGTCGTGAACGCGCGCCGCGGCATGTACACCGCTTCCGCGTATGGGCGCACCGTGCGAGCCTCGCGCGACTCGGCCACCCGCCGCGGCTCCTGGTTCCGCCAGGAACGCCAGCGCGCCATCCAGCGCGGACTCGTGCCTCGTTCAGGGCAGGGGTTCCGGCTCATGAGCCCCCGGCTTCGCCCGGAGGAGATCTACCGCCTGGCCAGCAGTCGAGACGAGGCGATCGTCATGCTGCGGCGCTTCGGCTACATGACCTGACCTCGGCGCAAGGCCGCTGGTCGCCCATCCCGCAACGGGAGAGATCAACATGTCTGAACCGTCTACCGAAACGCCCCTCGCTGACGCCGAGACTGGCGAACAGGACACCGCACTCGAACCGGAGAGCGGCGCGCCCCTTGGCCCGGCCGGCGAGAAGGCCCTCGACGAGTGGAAGCGTCGAGCCAAGGAGGCCGAGCGGGCCAGCCGCGAGCAGGCCAAGCGCCTGCAGGCCATCGAGGACCGCGACAAGACCGAGGTCCAGAAGGCCTCGGAGCGAGCCGAGAGTGCGGAAAAGCGCGCCGCCGCAATGGCCCAGCGCACCGTCCGCGCCGAGGTGCGGGCCCTCGCTGCGGCCACGTTCGCGGATCCCTCCGACGCTGCAGCGTTCCTGGACCCCAGCGACTTCGTGGACGACGACGGCGACGTCGACACCAAGAAGGTCGAGAAGGCCCTCGCGGAGCTCCTCAAGCGCAAGCCACACCTGGCCAAGGAGCAAGCGCCGCCCTCCTTCGATGGCGGAGCCCGCACGACGGCAGGTGCGCCAACCGACATGAACGCCCTGATCCGCCAGAAGGCGGGGCTCGGCTGATCCATCTCCGGCAGGGCGAGGTCCGGCCGGCTACGAGAAATGAGAGGGCCGGACCATGGCCTACACCAACCTGACCTCGCGGACGGACGCCCAGGCGCTCATCCCGGAAGAGGTCTCCAACGAGATGCTCGGCAAGGCGCTTGAGCAGTCCGCCGTGCTGTCCCTGTTCCGCAGGGTCCCGGTGGGTCGGGCACAGGTCCGCTTCCCGGTGCTCAGTGCCCTGCCGACGGCGTACTTCGTCGGCGGTGACACCGGTCTGAAGCAGACGACCGAGATCAACTGGGCGAACAAGTTCCTCAACATCGAGGAGATCGCCGTCATCATGCCGGTCCCGGACAACGTCCTGGCCGACGTGGACGCCAACATCTGGGACGAGGCGATGCCCCTGATGACGGAGGCGATGGGCCGAACCCTGGACGCGGCGACGTTCTTCGGTACCAACGCTCCTTCTTCGTGGCCGACGAACATCGCCTCCGCGGCGACCGCCGCCGGCAACAACGTCACCGCCAACTCGGCGGCCACGGCCGGCGCGTTCTTCGGCGACATCGACAACGGGTACGGGCTCGTCGAGGCCGACGGATACGAGGTGACCGGATTCGTCGGCGCAACCTCGGTCAAGTCCAAGCTGCGCAAGTCCCGCGACTCGCAGGGCCGCAAGCTGGACGAGTCCCGTGTCGCCGGGAACCTCATGTCGATCGATGGCCTTCCGGTCGTCTACCCGATGCGCGGCCTGTTCGGCACGGGATCCGGCTCGCCGACCCTGTTCATGGGCGACTGGAGCCAGTTCGTCATCGGCGTCCGCCAGGACATCACGATGAAGATCCTCGACCAGGCCGTCATCCAGGACAACACGGGCGCCATCGTCTACAACCTGGCCCAGCAGGACATGACCGCCATCCGCCTGACCTTCCGCGTGGGCTGGCAGGTCTCCAACACGATCAACAACGACCAGCCGACCGAGGCGAACCGCTACCCGGTCGCCCGCATCGACCTGCCGTAATCGACCGCGTTCCACAAGGAGAGTTCCCATGCCCGACACCGCACCTCTGCAGCGGGTCCTGGAGCAGGACGTCGCTCCTGTGTCCACGGCCGGCAACGACCTCGACAGCGTCATTTCCCAGGCGCCATTCGACTGCACCGTAACCAAGGTCGAGTTCGTGCCGGTGGCTGCGATCACCGGCGCCAACACGAACACCCGATCCGTGACCCTCTTCAACAAGGGCGCGGCCGGCAGCGGCTCGACCACCGTCGCCACCCTCCAGTTCGACTCAGGCGTAAACGCCTCGGCGAACGACGAGAAGACGATCACGCTCTCTGGTACCGCCGCGAACCTGGACCTGACGGCCGGCGACACGCTCCTGTGGCGGTCCCTGCACGTCGGCACCGGAATCGCAGACCCGGGCGGCCTCGTCCGCGTCACCGTCACTCGCCGCTGAGGAGCAGACCCATGGCAGAGCGCAAGAGCACCCAGCCGCAGGACGCGGCACAGAAGGAAGTACAGAAGGCCGTCGACGAGGCGGAGAGCAAGGGCTACCTCGGCGTCGAGGTCGACCCCACGCCGGACGACCACTACACCGTCGCTGGCGTGCTCGCAGGCAAGCCGACACCCGAGACCGACGCCGAGCACGCCCGGAAGATCCGGCAGCAGCTGGACGACGACGCGCGCGCTCGCTGACGAAGGGAGGCGGTCGCCGTGGCGCTCCCGGCTTTCGCAACGGCGGCCGACCTGGCTGCTGCCACCCAGCGTTCCGACCTCGATTCCGCGTCCGCGGATCTGGCTCTGGCGTCCGCCTCGGCGGTCATCAGGCGCTGGACCCGTCAGTCGATCACCCTGGTGGAGGGTGACGTGGTCACCCTGCGGGTGCTGGACGAGCGTGAGCTCGTGCTCCCGCAGCGGCCCGTCGTCTCTGTTTCTCAGGTGCGAGTGAACGGCCTGGTCCTGCAGGACTGGGTGCTCTCGGTGGATCGGCTGCTTCGTGCGGGCGGCTGGCGTCACCTGCCCGGCACCACGACCTACCCGGACCCGGGACTGGTCGAGGTCACTTACACGCACGGCTACGCCGAGGTGCCCGACGAGGTACGGGCCGTCTGCCTGGACCTGGCGGCGGTCTCCGTCACGAATCCGGGCGGGCTGCGGGAGAGCGAGCGGGCGATCGACGACTGGCGGCAGCGGGACGTCTACGCGGCCGAGACCCTCGGTTCTGGCGTCCTCTCGCAGGCTCACCGGGAGATGCTCTCCGGGTACCGGCGGCGCATCGGAACGGTGGGGCTGCGGTGAGCGCCCTCGACGCCGTTCTAGCCGCCGGCCGCCTGGCCGCGCTGGAGTTGCAGCGGGAGACGATCACGCTGTACCGGCCCGGCGACGACGGTTTCGACTGGGATGCCGGCACTGACAGTCCCGCGGCGGCGACGGTCATCTACTCGGGGCCTGCCCGTGTGAAACCGGCGGCGCAGTCCCGGGGTGAGGAAGTCGACGCTGGTGAGGCCAACGTCACGCTGCGGGAGTACACCGTGTCGGTGCCGTGGGGCACGACGGTCAGTCAGCTGCCGGTCGTGGGCGACGTCATGGATGTGTCGGCGTCGCCTGATGCCCGGATGGTCGGCCTGCGTCTTTGGGTGACGGGTCTCCAGTACAGCTCGACCGCCACGGCGTGGCGCATCACTGTGGAGGATCGGTCATGACGGCAGATGTTCGCGCGCTGGTGCAGCTCGCCGTGGTCCTCGAGCGCAGCGTCCCCGAGGCGGAGCGGAACATGGTCGCGGTAGTCACCCGCGGTGCGCTCAACGTCAAGAACGGTTGGCGCGCCAACGCTACTGCCACAGCGCCTCCGCACGCCCGCCTGTATCCGTACACGATCAACTACGACATCAAGCCCATACCCGGCGGCGCCGAGGCGGAGATCGGCCCGGACCGATCGATGAAGAGGCTGCAGGCCTCCTACGGGGCGATCCTCGAATTCGGGTCGGTGAACAATCCGCCCCACAACGATGGCGGTCGGGCGTTGCAGGTCGAGGAGCCTCGTTTCGTGGCGCAGGTCGCTGCGATCGCCGACCGGCTGGGGCGCCTGTAGTGGCGGCCCCGGACATCAAGCCCCACGTGGATGCGATCGTCGCGGCTCTTGCTGGGGGCGGCCTGACTGTGGGGGACGGCGTGGCCCCGGCATCCGTCCCCTCGACAGGCATTTTCGCCGTCGTCTATTTCGATCCGGGCCAGTCGCTCACCGAGTCTCTCGCCGACCAACGGACCAATTTCTCGCTGTCCTTCCAGGTCACATGTGTGGGCCCTACGCCGGAGAAGTGCCGGTGGGCCGCTCACCGGGCCCGGATGGCGCTCTATGCGCCCCTGGCCGTGGCTGGCCGTACCGCGTGGCGGCCGGAGGAGCTGGGCGGGCCGCCGATCCAGCGCGACGACGACGTCTCCCCGCCCCTCTACTACCTGCCGGTGCAGTACCGGCTGCAGTCCACGTCCTGATCGGAGATTCCCATGGCGCTCCTCGCGCAGCAGGTCGTCGCCCTGAGCGGCCTCGCTCCTACCTACTCGGCTGCTGCCGCCTCGACCACGGTCCTGTGCGGCGACCGGTCGTTCCTGCACGTCAAGAACACGAACGGCTCGTCGATGACCGTCACGCTGACGGCGACGGCCAGGGTCCGCGGCCAGCTCGCGGCGGACGTGGTCATCACGGTGCCTGCTACGACCGGCGACAAGATGATCGGCCCGATCACCAGCGATCTCTTCGCTAGCGCGGCCGACGGCATCAGCTGCTCGGTCACGTACTCCAGCACGACCAGCGTCACCGTCGCCAGCCTGGTCATCTGACCCTCACCCGAGCCCCGCTCTGCCCCGCCTGACGGGGCCTTTTTCATGCCCTGGAGGGCCCCATGTCTGACCTGATCAGCGACGGCAAGACCCGGGTGGTCTGGGTGTCGTCCATCAGCAACATCAACGCGCCGACCACGACGGAGCTGAACGCTGGCGCGGACTTCACTCAGCGCATCACCCCGGACGGGCTCAAGCTCGACCCCAGCACCGCGGACGTCGACACGTCTTCCCTGGCCAGCACCTTCGACACCAAGACCGTGGGTCGGGTCGGCTTCTCTGTGGAGCTGACGTTCAAACGCGGCTCGACGGGCGGCGAGGATCTGCCGTACACCACCCTCAAGTACGGGGTGTCCGGCTACCTTGCGGTCCGCCGTGGCGTCGACTACGCCACCGCCTGGGCGTCGGGCCAGAAGTGCGAGGTGTACCCGATCACCTGCGGCGAGCCGCAGAACAGCTCGCCGGCGGCGAACGAGGTCATGAAGTTCGTCTCGCAGATGATGGTCACCAGCCAGCCGGCGACGGCCGCGACGGTGGCCTGATGCCCGACATCTCCGAGATCCTCAAGGCGGCCAAGCGTCCCCAGAAGTCGGTCTTTCTATGCCTGGCCGGTGACAAGCAGGCCGAGTTGGAGCGGCTGGAGAAGGAACTGGCCAGCCTGGGCGACGCCTGGGCGCCGGGCAGTCTGGCCGAGACAGACCCGAAGAAGAAGCTGGCTGGAAGAGTCTCGGCAGCGCGCAAGGCCGTCCGTGACTCCGAGGTCGAATTCCGCTTCGAGGCTCTCGGAGCGAAGGCCTGGTCGGACTTGCTCGCTGCTCACCCGCCCAAGAAGAAGGGTGACGGATTCGACCCGGAGACGTTCGCCCCTGCCCTCATTGCCGCCTGCGCGATCGACCCGGTGATGACGGTCGAGCAGGTCGGGGAGCTCTTCGACGTCCTCAACCACGCCCAACGCGACACCCTGTGGCAAGGCGCCTTCGAGGCCAACACGGAGGCCACTGGGATCCCTTTCTCGTTGACCGCCTCCGGGATCCTGGACTCCCTCACCGCAGGGAAGTAGAGACGGCCCGGGCATGGGGGGTGCCCCGATCCGTCTTCATGGGGCGGGTCGTGGGGCCCGGGGAGCCGCTGTGGCTCGACGAGGATCGGGCCTGGGCTATGGCCCTCACCGAGGTCGAGCGGGATTCGTGCCCTGACTGTGGCCAGCCCTGGTCCGAGGCCAGCGCCCCCGAGAACGAGTTCGACTACGACGTCGCCCTGCTGCGCTGCCACGCATGCGCGGCAGGGGCCCGCAAGGCGCACGCCCACCAGGAAGCCGGTGGCGACGCCAAGGGCCTCCACATTGCGATCACGAAGCGGGGGTAGCACGTGGCCACTCGTACCGTGAATGTGGTCCTGACTGGCACGGCCACGCCCTTCATCAGCGCCACGCAGCAGGCGGCACGATCGGCGCAGGTGGCGGCCCGCGAGATCGAGACGTCGATGCGGGCGGCGACGAACTCGTCGTCCGCTGCCCTGCAGAACATGGCGAGGTCGGCGGAGGCGCAGGGCGCCCGAGCTGCGGCGAGCATGAACCGCACGGCCGCGGTCACTGAGTCGCAGATGCGGCGCGTGGGTGCGAGCGGCCGGGCCTCCCTGAACCAGGTGGGCACGGGCGCTGCCCAGGCTGCGTCGAGCATGGGCGCAGTGAACCGGGCCGCCGCTGTCACCGGCTCTCAGCTCACCCAGCTGGGCGGCCGCGGTACGGCTGGCGTCAACCAGCTGTCCGCTTCGCTCGGGCAGCTCTCATCACGCATGGGGGCTGTAAACACCTCGGCTGCGGTGACCGGCGCCCAGCTGACGCGGCTGGGGACTGGCGGTGCGTCCGCGGTCAACCTGGTCGCTGGCTCGTCGGCCCAGGCTGCTGCCAGCATGGCGGCGGTTTCCTCTGCGGCCACCGCGGCTGCTGCCAACGCCGGCCGGATCACGGGGGCGTGGTCGTCGGCTGCTGCGGCCATTGGTGGCGGCATGCGATTCGCCGCGGTCACGGTCGGTACGAGCATGGTCGAGGTGGCCAACTCGTCTACCAAGGCCCTCAAGGCAACCCAGGCGGCGTCTCTCGGCCTCGTCGCTGTCTTCGGTCTCGCTGCGGCCGCCGCGGCTCACTTCGAGAAGTCAATGTCGGAGGTGCGGGCCGTCACGGGCGGCAACGCCTCTGACATGAAGAAACTCTCCCAGGCCGCCCTGGACGCTGGTCAGGCCACTGTCTATTCGGCGACGCAGGCCGCGAACGCCGAGGCGGAGCTGGCCCGCGCAGGTATCTCGACCGCGGACATCATCGGCGGTGCACTGCGAGGCAGCCTCGACCTGGCGGCTTCTGGGCAGCTCGACCTCGGTGAGTCCGCCGTGATCGCAGCCCAGGCCATGAATGCCTTCAAGCTGAAGGGCTCCGACGTCGGGCACATCGCCGACGTTATCTCCGCCGGCGCCGGCAAATCGGCTACGAATGTGCACGCCATGGGGTTGGCCTTCCGGCAGGCGGCACTACTGTCGTCGCAGACGGGCCTATCGCTGGAGCAGACTGTCGGCACCCTGTCGCTCTTCGCCCAGAACGCGCTCATCGGATCGGACGCCGGCACCTCCCTCAAGGTCATGCTGCAGAGGCTCGTCCCCCAAAGTGACGAGGCTGCAGGGGCGATGAACGCTGTCGGCTTCAGCGCCTACGACGCGTCCGGAAACTTCATAGGCCTGAGCGCGCTCGCCGAGAACATGAAGACCAGCTTCTCCAAGCTCACTCCCGAGGCGCGCAATGCGGCCATGGCGACCATTTTCGGCAGCGATGCTGTGCGAGCTGCGACGATCCTGTACGAGGCTGGCTCTGCGGGTGTCGACCAGTGGGTTAGCTCAGTCAATGACGCCGGATACGCAACGCGTGTCGCAGCGACCATGACCGACAACCTCTCGGGCGACCTAGAGCGACTGAAGGGCGCATTCGAGACCGCGCTCATCAGCTCCGGATCCTCCGCGAACAGCGTCCTGCGGGAAATGGCTCAGGCTCTGACGAGTGTCGTCAACTGGTATGCGCAGCTTTCTCCGGGCGTCCAGCAGAGCGTCACGGTCATGGCCGGCCTCGTCGGCATCCTGGGCCTCGTCGGGTCCAGTCTGCTGCTGATGCTGCCGCGCATCATGGCCGTTCGGGCCGAGCTTGTTGCCCTGGGTGTCACGGCCAATACGGCCAAGACGGCGCTGCTTGGTCTCGGCCGGGCGACGGTCGTCCTTGCTTTCCTCGCGGCCGTCTCGTATGCCATGGAGAAGCTCGAAAACGCGATGAAGCCGGCGCCTGCCAACATCACTAAGCTCACCGCGTCCCTGCTGGAACTTGCTAACACCGGCAAGGCCACAGGGGAATTGTCCAAGCGTTTTGGTTCCGACCTTGATGATATCGGCAAGGCGGCCAAGCGTATTACCGATGCGGGCGCACTCGACTCGTTCAGCGACAAAATGTATTCCATCACCCACCTCGGCATGAGCGACTGGGGCCCGCTCGCTGAAGCCAAGGACAAGATGAAGGAACTCGACGAGACCCTCGTCAACATGGTCCACAATGGCGCGGTGGACGATGCAGCCCAGGCGTTCAATTCCCTTGCTGCTGCCGCGGAGAAGCAAGGCATCTCGACGGAGAAGTTCCGGAGCTTGATGCCTGGCTACAGTGCCGCCCTCGAGGAAACCAGCGTCCAGGGCAACCTGGCTGCCGCCTCCCAAAAGAAGCTCGGCGACTCCACTGCAATCACCGCCGACCAACTGGCAGACACCCGCACGCAGGCCGAGCGACTCAAGGACGCCCTGAGCGCCCTCAACGGGCTGAACATCTCCGCAGCGGAGAAGGAGATCGGCTTCCGGGCGAGCCTGAAGGATCTCTCCGACACGGTGAAGGAGACGGGCCACTCTCTCGACGTCACCACCGAGAACGGCCGGAAAGTGAAGGGCGCATTCCTTGATGCCGCTCAGGGGGCATTGGCGCACGCCCAGGCTGTCGGCGAACAGAAGAACAGTGTCGAGGCCGGCAACGCCGCCCTGGAGCAGGACATCGCAATCCTCAGGCGGCAAATGCTTGCCGCTGGCTTCTCGACCAGTGCCGTCAATGATCTGATCAACACCTACGCGCGGGTACCTACGCAGGTCACCACGGACATCAAGGCCGAGACAGCCAAAGCTGTATCTGACCTGCAGAACGTCCAGGGTGAGCTCCGCAGGACTAACGGCAAGTCGATCACCATCGACGCGCTCACCGCCCAGGCGGAAGCCAACCTGAAGGAGCTCGGCTTCAAGGTTGTCCGCCTGCCTGACGGGCATGTCACGGTCTACATTCCGACCGGCCCGCCCAGTGCCGCCATCAACGCTATTCAGGGCCGCATCAACGACATTCACGGCACCTCGGTAGGTGTCGGGGTGTTCCTGCGGGCTACGGCATCCGACCGGGACGCCAACGGCGTACCGGACCTGATCCAGGCCGCCCAAAAGGATGGCGGCCTGATCGCTTTCGCGAGCGGTGGTCACGTCCGTGGATACCCCACAGGCGGCGCCGTCCGCGGGCCAGGCTCGGGCACTTCGGATTCCATCCTCGCCCGCATCAGCAACGGCGAGTACGTCATCAAGGCCGCCTCAGTCCGCAAGTTCGGCGTGGCCATGTTCGACCAGCTCAACGCCGGACTGGTCCCGGCCAGCGGGTACACGGCTCGGCCGGCAGCACGCTTCGGCAGCCCGTCGGCGAGCGCGCCCAGCAGTCCGACGAGCAGCACGACGATCAACGTCAACGGCGCGGAACGGCCGACGGCCGCGCTCGCGGTGGAGATCGACCGCCACATGCGCATGTACGGATGAGAGGCGGGTGCCGATGTCGTACACGCCTGGCTCGAACCTCGGAGGGCGCCGAGTAGACCTTGGCGCCCTCGAGCTCGGGGCCGTAGACGATGCAGGTGTCGCCTGGCACCTGCAGGTCCTGGAGGGCTGGGATGGGCCTGACCAGCGCAGCGAGTACAGCGCACGCCAGGCCGACCACGGTGCATGGGCGTCGCCCGTGTACCTCAGCCAGCGCCCCATCGCTCTTGAAGGCAAGATCGAGGCACCAAACTTGTCGCTGCTGGATGCTGCATTGGAGCAGCTGCTAGCCGCAGTGGCCCTTACCGATACCACCCTGACCGTCTACGAGACGGTCCCCAAGCAAGCGACGGTGCGCCGCTCAGGGACGCCGCTGTGTAGGCAGCTCACGGACCGGGTCGCCGCCTACTCGATCGCCGTCACGGCGGCGGACCCGCGCCGGTACTCGACTGTCCTGCAGTCGCAGTCGACCGGTCTTCCCTCGGTGACGGGCGGCCTGACTCTGCCGATCACCCTGCCGATCACAATCAGCACCACCTCGACCGGCGGTTCCATCACCCTGTCCAACGAGGGGACGATCGCCACCAGGCCAGCCTTCACGCTGCTCGGGCCGGCCGCGTCACCGGTCATCACCGCCACCCGCCCGGACGGCACGATCTACCAGCTCGCCTACTCGCAGACCCTCGGCGCCGGCGACACGCTCGTCATCGACACCGCCGCGCACAGCGTGATCCTCAACGGCTCAGTGTCCAGGCGGCCATTTATCTCGGCTCAGCCGTCCTGGCCGGAGATCCTGCCCGGCTCCTCCCTCTCGGTCCGCTGGACTGCCTCCGCCTATGACCCCGCCGCACTGCTGACTGGGACCGCCCGGTCAGCCTGGATGTAAGGAGGCGACATGGTCGCGACCGATCCGCTGTGGCTGCCTGGCTTGAGCTACGACGAGACCGAGCTCCGCAAGATGTTCGCCCTGCTTACGATGGCCACCTCGACGGCGGGGATGGGTCGCGGTGGGGTTCGTCCCGGCGAGGCGGGTCTGGCAGTCTCTCTCGCTGGCACGACAGTGAACGTGTCGGCCGGTCCAGCCTTCGTAACCCGATCCGGTCAGGGCACCTACTTCGCGCAGATGGGGGCGACGTCTCCCGGAACACTGTCCGCGGCACACGCCACGCTGACCCGAATCGACCTCGTGTACCTGCGGGTGTGGGACAACGCGGTCGACTCCAGCGGCCTGACGAAAGCTGACACTGTACTGCTGACAGGCACACCGTCCGGTTCACCGGTTGCCCCGACGCCGGGCGCAACAGAGATCTATACAGTGCTGGCCACGATCACCGTGCCCTCGGTGGCCGGAGGCGGCACGGGCGCCGCGTCGGTCTCAACGACCGCGCGCCAGGTGACGGTCAGCCCCGGCGGGATTCTGCCGGTGACCTCCGCTGCAGACATTGCCCTTGCGGGCCTCTATGCAGGTCAGGCCCGATACAACACCGTCCGGAACGTGCTGGAGTTCTGGACCGGCTCGGTGTGGCAGGCTCAGGGCGACTGGGCGGCGTACACGCCGACGTGGGCCGGCGGCCTCGCGACGATGGGCTCGGCGGTCTCCAAGGGCCGATGGACTCGCATAGGCAACCGGGTCGAAGTCGTAGCGACCTTGAAGTGGGGTACCGGCTCGACACTCAATTCATCGAACGTAACGGTCACCCTGCCGACCACGGCGGCCACTGCCGCGGACATCGTCTGGCAAGGGGTTGGCTATTACTTCGATGGAGCCAACCCCTTCCATCCCCTGAATCCGGTGGTCAGCTCGGCCGGCACGACGATCACGCTGTACGCCCTCCGCCAGTCAGACATCGGCTACCAGTCCCCGGGCAGCCTCAGCTACGCCTGGGGATCCGGCGCCCTGATGACGCTGCAAATCTCCTACGAGGCGGCCTAGTGCCTGCGCTGGAGCTGGCCTGGTACGGCTGCGACCTGCATACGGGCCGTATCACGGACGAGCTGGCTGCGATCACTGCGCAGGGCTTGTCTCGCAGGCTGGGTGCTGCGACGAGTGCGAGTCTGGACCTGGCGCTGCCTGGGGCGCCGAGCGAGTGGGAGACGGCCACCGACCCGGGCCGCACGCTGCTCGTCGCGGTCGACACGCTGACCAGCACGCCGCTCTGGGCGGGCATCACCCTGACCCGGGCCGGCGGCTCCGCGAACGTGGTCCAGTTGGGGCTTGGCAGTCCGGAGGGATACCTGGACCGCCGCTACCCGGGCGCGTACTCCAATACCGCGGACGCCTCGACGGTGATCGCGGACCTGGCCGCGCCGATCGCCACCGACGGGTTGCCGATCACGTTCGATGTGACGGCAAGTGGC
Organism: Streptomyces sp. NPDC059456; assembly: GCF_042750055.1. Classification (NCBI taxonomy): domain Bacteria; kingdom Bacillati; phylum Actinomycetota; class Actinomycetes; order Kitasatosporales; family Streptomycetaceae; genus Streptomyces; species Streptomyces sp. NPDC059456. The sequence goes on along the minus strand of NZ_JBHYVA010000001.1, from coordinate 24,309 downwards.
CTGACCCTCGACTACGTGTCTGTCGACACCGACGACAAGTCCATCTTGTCGTCGATTCAGACGATCACGGCGATGGAGGGTGCCCCGGAGTGGACGATCGACGTCGTCTGGGGCGACGCGGCGCACACCCAGTTTGCTCTGGTCATGCGGATCCGTCCGCAGATTGGCACCGTCAGCAGCCCGCAGGCGATCTTCGACATGCCGGGGTGCATCTCCGACTACACGCTCACCGAGTCCTACGAGTCCGGTAAAGGGGCGACGGTCGTGCAGGCGTCGGGGGACGGTGAGGGCGAGGTGCGGTTGCAGTCCGACGTGCAGATCGCCAGCGACCTGATCGCTGCCGGCTGGCCCCGCTGGGTCCACCGCTACAGTCCCGGCACCAGCGTCACGGACCTCGACCAGCTGAATGCGCACGCCGCCAGGACACTGGCGCTGCTACAGGCCGGGTCCCGGGCCTGGACGGTGAAGGCGGCAGCGTCGGCGGCACCGCGGCTCGGTACGGACTGGGTTCTTGGCGACAGTCTCGGCGTTGAGGTCAGCCCCGGCCGCAGCCTTCGTCATCCGCTCGGCATCACCCTCACGGGCCGCGCTTACGGCTGGGACCTGGACGTCGCCAGCGACCAGGTCTCTCCGATCCTGCTGGAGGACTGATGCCGAACCCGGCCGACCTCCTCCCGCCGTCCCCGTCGGATCTGTGGCGGGCTATCCGTGAAATCCGCCGCGACGTGCAGCAGTTCATGGCGGCCCGGCGTGCGGAGCGTATGGGCAACCTGCGCGTCTACACCTCGTCGGGGACGCTCATCCTCGAGACCGGGGCCCTGCCCGACACCCATGTCGACGGCTCCACGCAGGAGGGCATCCGTATCTACCGGGAGGATGGCTCCCTGGTGGCCTCGGTGGCCGCCCAGCCGTCGGTGACGGGCACGAATCAGCAGGCGTGGACGCTGTATGACCGGCAAGGTGTCGCCATCGTCGCCGATGATCCGGTGGCTGCCGGCGGCCTGGCCCGCCCTTACATCCCGGTGCATTTCGCACGGTCCTGGTACAACGACTGGGCGGGCACGAATAGCGGCTCGTTCGTCGACATCTACCAGACGACGATCAAAAAACAGCAGGCCATGTGCTACGTCATCCTGGCGCACACCAATGACGTCGCGGCTGCGACCGGCCAGGTGCGGATCACCGCCAACGGCAGCGTCATCTCCGGCTCGACGACGTCGACAAGCTTCAGCGTCACCACGACGACGATCGGCCCCTTCGGCCTGCCCGGCTCTCAACTCGCCGCCGTCGACCTCCGCGTCCAGGGCCGCATGGCATCCGGCACCGGCAACGTGCGCTGCGAGATCATCACCGCCTCCCAGATCCAGGCCTAGGAGACACCCGTGGGCACACCGCCCGACATGCCACCCGGCGCCCGCAACGTGATCGTGGACGAGCTGCCGATGCCCGTCAGCGAGCAGAACCCGCCCGACCTGCCGCCCATACCCGAGCCGCCCGAAAACCCGGACCCCGGCGGCGGCGCCACCATCGCCACCTGACCCCAGCCCCCGAGCCCACCGCCGGGGGCTCCCTCATGAAAGGCCCCCGCATGGGCGAGATATGGATCCCCGAGGCCGAACGCCTCGGCGACGGCGTCATCGCGGGCGCCGGAGCGATGGACACCCCCAACGCCCCGCCCCGCGTCGTCTGGCACACCACCGAGGGCAGCGCCGGCAGCAGCGCCGCATTCCACGGCACCGCCGACTACCTCATGGAAGAAAACTACGAGCCGCACATCCTGTACGACCCGATCACGGACCAGCTCGGCCAGTTCGGACCGCTCAACCAGTCCGCGAAGGCCCTGGTCAACGCCGGCAGCGTCCGCACCAACCGGACCGGCCGCGTCTGCATCCAGATCGAGGTCATGGCCAAGGCCGGCACGCCGTTCACCGGCTACTGGAAGCCCGGCCCGAACTTCGCCGCCCTGCTGCGGGCGATCCGCTCGTGGGGCGTTCCGGACGAATGGCCGGCCGGCCGCCTGGCCCAGTCGTACAGCGACGACTCGCCCCGCCCGCTGACGATCTGGCAGACCCGCGGCGGCCACTACGGGCACAGCAACATCCCCGGAAACGATCACTGGGACCCGGGAGCCATCGACAGGGCCGCACTCCTCGCGGCCGGAACCGCACCGGAAGGATTCGTCATGGACGCTGCCGCAGAAGCCTGGTTCGGCCAACTCAACGCGATGATGTGGGGCCTGAAGAACGACCTCGCTGCACAGCAGGCCACGGTCGCCAGCCTCGTCAAGCTCGTCGCCGCCGACAACGACCTCGACGCGGCGGCCGTCGGCGCAGCCGTGAAGAAGGCCGTCGCCGAGGCCCTCGCCGCCGGCACCGTCGACGTCGACGTCACCGTCCACGACAAGACCACCACTCCGAAGGCAGGCTGACCCATGAAGATCTTCGGCCGTGAACCGGCACTCATCCTCGGCTTCATCGCCGCCGCGGTCAGCCTCATCGGCTACCAGTGGAACGTCAGCGCCGGCACCCAGACCGCGATCAACACCGTCGCCGCCGGCGTCGTCGGCCTGGTCCTCGCCATCATGGCCAAAGCCGGTGCCTGGGCAGCCGCCCTCATGCAGCTTGCGCAGGCCGGCATGTCACTCTTCGTCGGCCTCGGCCTCAACTGGGATGCCGACAAGCAGGCCCTCGTCATGGCGACCCTCGCCGCCGGACTCGCCCTCTACCAGCGGACCCAGATCACCGCGCCAGTACCGTCGACCGCGCTCGAAGAGGGCAGTCCCATCCAGCCGCGCGCGCCGCAGGCGGTGTAGGTGAAGTGCCGTGCGGTCCGGCGGCTCAGGCGTCAGCTGGGCCGCCGCGGCACCATCCTCACGAGCTACGGACTCGTCTGGCTCCTGTACGGATACGGGCAACTGACAACTCCCCAGCCGGACCAGCGCGGGCTCGCAACAGCCCTGTCGCTCATGCCGCTCTCCGCATGGGGCTGGTGCTGGATAGCCGCGGGCATCGTGGCTCTTGCAAGTGCGTGGGCTCCGCCGGGCCGTGACGCTGCCGCCTTCATCGTGCTCCCACTCATCGTGGTGCCGTGGATGGTGTCGTACCTCGCCGCCTGGCTATCGGGGGGCTTCCCCCGCGGCTGGGTGGCAGCAGCCGTGTGGGCGGTGATTACCGTCCCGGTCCTCGTGGCAGCAGGGTGGCCCGAGCCGCCCCGCGCCAAGAAAGCGGAGCCACCCTATGAGTGCTGAAACGTGGGCGCAGGTCGGACTCACCGGCGCGGCAGCCATCGCAAGCGCCTTCGCCGGCCGGGCGGCCCGGAGGTCAAAGCGGCAGGAAAACCGCGACGACTTCACCGCGGTCAGTCAGCAGCAGGCTGCCGTCGTCGAGCAGCAGGGCAGAGCCATTGAGCGCCTCGAACGGCGGGTGGAACAGGGCGAGACGAAGGCCGCAGCCCAGCAGGAGCGTCTCGCCGAGAACGACGAGGCGATCGCCTGGGCCCTGGTCCGCATCCGGGATCTCGTCGCCTACATCCGCAAGTCCGGCGGGGAACCGCCGGCATCACGCCCCATGTCGGCCCGTGCAGCTCGCGTCCTCGAGCGCAGCGACGTGTAAGAACTGGAGTGCGATCAGCCCCCGCCCTCTGGGCGGGGGCGCTTTGCCGTATACCAGACGGCTCGTGCGGAGTACCGTGGCATCAACCTCACACGGGTGAGGGGCGCCCGGGTTGATCGCCGGACGCTACCCGACGACAGGCTGAAGAGCGGGATAAGGAGTGCACGCCCGGTCCCGGGGCGCGGCCTGGATCGCGAAGAAGCGGGGGATGGGTTCCCCGCGAGACTTGCCCCACCACTTCGGCGGTGGGGCTTTTCGCTGTCCCAGGGTCCGGAGCTGACCGCAGATAAGATGCCATATCTCCTGGTCAGGCACGGTACTGCGGCACCACGTCCGAGAACACAGCCTCTCCGGCGTCCACGTGGGCGGCGTTCCGCTGGCCCTTGTCCCGCCGGTTCCAGTAGCCGACCGTGGTGGCGGGGTTGTCGTGGTCGGCGAACGCCTGGACCTCGGCGAGCGGCACGTCGGCGTCGAGCATGTGCGTGATACGGCTGGCCCGAAGGACGTGCGGGGTCACCTTCCGGCCGGGCAGCACCTTGGCCCTTCGGCCGAGCCGCGCGACGAGGCGGGCCACGTCATGCCGGTCTAGCCGAACCCCTTCGGAGTCGAGCAGCAGCGGCCCCTCCGTGCGGCCTTCGGTGTGGGTGTCGAGCAGCTCGGCCACGGTGATGGGCAGCGGGAGCAGCCTCTCCTTCTCTTCCTTGCGGGTGAGGTCGATGTACGAGCGGCGCCCGCGCTCGACTCGGGCGCTCATGTCGGCGGCGCACATCTCGGAGACTCGGCCGGCGAGGGTGTAAAGCAGCCGCACGACGAGCTCATCGAATCCGTTCTCAGCCTGCGCGGCCAGGGCTTGGATCTCGTACAGCTCCAGCACGGGGGTACTGCGGGAGGTGTTGCCCTTGTCGACCTTGGGGCGGTCGTCCTGGGTGACGGGGTTCCTGGGCAGGCCCATCTTCTCTGCTGCGTAGGCGTGCAGGGAGGACAGGCTGTTGAGGTACCGGCCGATGGTGCTGCGCGGGGAACCTTGGGCTTCCATGCGGAGGCGCCAGGCTCGGATGTGGTCGGGGTTGAAGCAGCCGATGAAGTACCGGTCGTGTCCGAGTTCCTGGGCGTAGGCGGCCCAGACTCGGCGGATGTCGTCGGCGTAGCCCCGCTTCGTGTTGAGCGAGGCGCGCCGGGTGGAGGACAGCCAGTCCATCATCATCACGAACGTCTCGGGCGTGACTGCCTCGGCGAGGAGTTCGGCGCGCGGCCGGTAGATGCGCTCCTGGCCGCGGCGGGCGACCTGGACCATGCCGAGGTCGTCGATGAGCTTGCGGCGGACCGTCTCGAACAGGTCCGAGCCGGGCAGTGCCAGCGGCTGGGCGATCTGCTGAGCAGGCAACGAGGTGTCCATGGCTCTCCTTTCGTGGTTGGTACCCTGATGCGGCGGGGGGGGGGGGGGGGGGGGGGCGGGGGGGGGGCCTGCCGGGGGTACTGAGTGCGGCGGGCCGCCCGGCACTGAGCGCGTCGCTCACACAACCCAAACAACCCCA
>NZ_JBHYVA010000001.1:0-19153 GCF_042750055.1 Streptomyces sp. NPDC059456 | reverse complement strand
CGAGGGGGCGGCCCCCCCCCCCCCCGCCCGGGGGGGGGGGCGCCGTTTGCGGGGTCCGCCCCAGCCAGGGCGGATGTGGTTAGCGACGAACGCCCGGAATGAGGCTCTGAATGATCCGGCTTGCCTTCGCGTAGTCATCAAGGCTTGGGCTGGGGTCCTGCTCGGTAGCGGCGGTGTTCGCGTCCGCCCGTTCCTCCTCCTCGGTGGCCTGCTCCCCTGAGACGGCAGCGTTGAGCGGGTGGTCCGGCTGGTCCATCTCGTGCCCCGTCTCCTCCTGGTGCGCGTCAAGGGCGGTGGTGGCCTCGAAGGTCTCGCCGCACTCCATGCAGAAGCCGGGCCCAAGGTCGTCGCCGTCGGTGGCGCACTCCTCGCAGTCCCGCTTGGACTGCTCCTCGTGGTCGGGGCAGAGCGCCAGGACTTCGTAGGCGTCGGCCATCTCGGGGTGCGCAGCAACCAGGCTGGCGGCGTGCTCCTCGGCCGCGGCCTTGCCCGTCTCGCCGTGGAAGCCGGCCTCGATGCAGGCGTCATCCTCGAAGATTCCGTACTCGGTCACGTTGGTCTCCGTGTCGTTGTGGATCTCGGTGGCGGGGGCGGTCGGCGGGAAGAGCTCGGTGCGCAGCTCGGCGTAGAACAGCTCGCCCTCACCGACGTTGGTGATGTCGGCGTCGATCATTCGGCCGAGCAGGTTGCAGAACTGCCACGGAGACATGGCGTTGATGTGGGCGACCAGCCGACAGTCGACGCGGTACCCGGCGATGTGCTTCTGGTGCGACCAGTACGCGGCCAGTGCGGTGCGGAAGATGGCCTCGGTCTCCTCGTTGCGGCATCCCGGGTAGAGGTTGGTCTCGTTGATCGCGTCGAGGATTTCGGCGTGCAGGTCGCGGCCGGCGGTGTGGCGACGGGTGCGGGTTCCGATGCTGAGGGTGTAGCGCATGGTCTTCGCGAACTGCTGGCCCTTGGTCATTTCCGTCTCCCCTGTTCACCGCTTGTTTCTGTACCTACAGAATGCTCTCGCAAGGCGCCCCTTGTCAAGCCCCTCTCGCAGATGGATGCTAGTTTCTGTACCCACACCCATGAGGGGGAGACATGGCCCGACCCGCTACAGGCAAGACACCGCTCCGGAACATCCGCGTACCCGACGACCTGTGGCAGGCGGCGAAGGATGAGGCTGCCGCCGAGGGGCGCAGCCTCACGGATGTCATCCTCGGAGACCTGCACCGGTACGTGACCCGTCGGCGGCGCGAGCGAGGGATCGCGGACGGTCCGTCAGAGACCTCAAATCCTGGCGCTTAAGGGAACGTTATGCGTTACCCAGCTCCGCAGGGCCGCTGCGGGGCTGGGCCGTGACTAGACTGCGCCCGCGAACAAGGGGAGGGGCGTCATGGAAAACGGGGAGCGCGTGGGGGCCGGCAGTCGCAGGACCGCGAGGACAGTCGGACTCATAGCCGCAGGCGTGGCGATCGGCGCCCTGGTCGCCGTCGTAGTTGTGCAGCAGTTCCAGATCGAGGAGCTCCAGGGGGACTCGAAACCGGGCACAGCCGTGTGCAAGACGGTCGAAGGTGAGGCCAGCGGGTTCTCGAACGCGGTCATTCAGAAAGACGCTAAAGACCCCTACACCGAGGACGAACGAGAGTCCAACGCCCGGAACCTGCGGTCACTGGCGCACGTGGTCCTACAAAACCCGAACTGCTTCTCTTCGACGATGAGGGCCCAGGCTCAGACCACCCTCGACCAGCTTGACCAGAACGCCGAAGCTGCCATCCAAGACTGCAACCGCAGCAGCCGGAGATGGTGGTGCTGAGCTAGGCAGTCCTCGCGCCCACCTCAGGACTCGGCCGTCCAGATCGTGGGCCCGCCGCCCCGCCACATGATCGGCGGCCAATCCTCCTCGTCGACCCAGCCGGCCCGCCGCAGAAACTCGACGACGTCCGTCATCGAGTACGCCAGGCCGAGTATCGAGTCGGTCCCGTGGACGTGGGCTGTCACCCGCCGGCCGCCGGTCGGGGCGACGGGATGCACGGTGACCTGCGTCTGATCGGCCATGCATCCAGCCTGGGGCTGGCAGGTCAGTCCAGCACGCCGAGCGCCACGTCGGGCCGGCAGTAGGGGCACGTCGGAACCTGGTCGACACCGACGGCCCGGAGCGCGCCCTCCCGGGTCAGCGGTTTCATGCGGAATCCCTTGCCGCCCATGCGGCAGCCATCGGTGTGGACCTGCATGGGCCGGCCGCTGAGGTCGGTCTGGAGTTCCCAGTCGGGCGGCGGAGGCAGGGACTGGCGTGCGGCCAGCTCGGCCACGCGCTGCTCCTCGGCGGCGATCTGCTGCCGGACCCGGTCGAGGCTCATGGCGAGCCATTTCTCCAGGGTGCGGAGGCGAGGTAGGTCGGGCGGCAGATCGGACACATGTTCGAGTCTACGCCGATCGGCGCATGCCCGTTGTCAGTGCCATCGGCAACAATGAACACATCAAATTGCGGCCACTACCAGCGGGGATGCTGCAGGGCCGCTGTGCACAGTTCCGCCCTACCGGACCCCGCCCCAGGGGACAGCGCCCGGTAGGGTGGACGCACGTCAGGCCTCCGGGTGCCGGACCGCCTTCTTCACCGCGGCCTCGACCTGGTTCCGCGGCTCGCCGATTTCCACCGCGTAAGCCGTCACCGCGGCCTGCACCTCGCCGGCCCGCTCCCGCCATGCCGCCCACGCTTCGGGGGACGGGTCCTCGCGCACGGCAGCATGAGCTGCGTCCGAGGCGCGCTGGAGTCGGATCAGTTCGTCGGTGAGTTCGATTGCCACCCGCGGAGTCTAGGCGGCGGGTACGACAGTCGCCCGCAGCCACTCGGCGAGAAGCTCCTGGTACTCCGCGGACCCGGCCTCACCGCGGGCGACGAGGGCACGGATCCGCTCGTTCAGCTCGGCAGCCTCGGGGTTCGGGATCATGTCGCACAGGCTATCGGGTAGCGCCCACAGTTGGCCCAGCCGCCCATAGGATCGGCGCATGATTCGAGCTGTCGTTTTCGATGTCGGCGAGTGCCTGGTAGACGAGACCCGCGAATACGGGACGTGGGCCGACTGGCTCGGCGTCCCCCGCCACACCTTCGCCGCAATGTTCGGCGCCGTCATCGCCCAGGGCCGCGACTACCGCGAGGTGTTCCAGCCGTTCAAGCCGAGCTTCGACCTGACCGCCGAACGGGAGGCCCGCGCGGCTGCTGGCCGGCCGGAGCACTTCGACGAGTCCGACCTGTACTCAGACGTCCGGCCCGCCCTGGCCGCGCTCCGCGAGGCAGGCCTGTGGCTAGGCATCGCCGGCAATCAGACCGTGCGAGCAGGCGGCATCCTCAGGCAGCTGTTCACCGACGACGTCGACCTGATCGGCACCTCCGACGACTGGGGTGCCAGCAAGCCGGACCTGGAGTTCTTCGAGCGGGTCGCCGACGTCGTCCCGTTCGCCAACGACGAGATCCTCTACGTCGGCGACCGCATCGACAACGATCTCCGGCCCGGCGCGAAGGCCGGCATGCACACGGCGCTCATCCGCCGCGGGCCTTGGGCCACCATCCAGTGGGACACCGAAGAGGCCCGAGAGCTGCCGACGTTCCGGGTCGACAGCCTCCTCGAACTCCCCGCCCTGATCGCAGGGTTCAATTCGTCAGAGCGCTGAGCATCGCAGTCCAGCCGCACAGACGGTCATCGAGAGCACGGACGCACGGCTCGTTCCCCCAGGGGGCGAGCTCGCGCCGCACCTCCCGCACCCGGTCCATGCCCGTCGCGTACCAGTGCGTCTCCAGCAGATCAAGCGCGCGGACCGCATAGTCGCAGGCCGCCTCAGGCTGGCCGGCCGCCGCCTCAACCGCGGCCAGGTCGCCGAGAACGACAGTCCGCTGCTTGTCCGCATCCGCCGGCAGGTCAGCAATCACACTGAGGAGCGTCTCCCGGGCCTGCGGCAGATGCCCCGCCTTCAGCTGCACGTTCCCCTTGAAACAGGCCAGGCGGACGGGACTGAACCAGTCCAGCCAGTCCGGGGACGGCTCCTCGTTAGCGCCCGCCAGGACGTCCTCGCCGTGCGCGATCAGGTTCAGGGCCGTCCTGGTGTTCCCGCAGCGGGTCTCGCACTCGGCCTCGACCGCGTCCAGCCACGCCAGCAGCTCCGCAGACGCAGGGCCGCGGCGGGCAGTCGCGCGAGCCATCGCCATCCGCTCCGCCGCCCCCGCCCGGTCACCAGCCCAGCCCGGGACGAACGCCGTATGCGCGAGGATCGCAGCCCCGAGCAGGGCGTCGTCCGCGTCGCCGGCGGCCTGCAGTGCGCGCAGCCACGTCTCTCGCGCCCGGCCATGCTCGGTCAGGTCGAAGAACTCGATGCGGCCAGCGAGCAGCCACGACTCGGCGAGCGCGGACGCTAGCGACCGGCGGATGACACCGGACGTCGCCGGCAGCAGAGCAACACCGAGGGCGGCGTGCGCGGCCACGGACGGGTGCAGGGTGGCTGGCGCGACCGTCCAGTACAGGCGCCGGTGAGCGCGCGTCACCGCGGCGAACGCCGACACCGCCGAGGCTGGTTGGACCGCATTCGGCACGGTCAGCGGCGCCGCCGGCGGAGTCCGCAGCACCCGGCCGGCGTCGGCGCCGGCCCCCGGCGGGGCAGGGAAACCGAGGTCCTCGATCGTTGTGACGTCGAGCAGATCCACCAGCGCCAGCCGAAGGTCCGGGGTGGGCAGCTGCGGGCTGCTCGACTCCCACCGGCGCACCTGGCGCTCGCTGACGGCCAGGCCGCGGGCAGTCAGAGCGTCCGCGAGCTGCTGCTGCGAGCGGTATCCCGCAGCCTGACGCGCCGCCCTGAGGCGCGCATTGCCGAGCGGTCGGGACATCCCAACCTCCAAGGGTTGTAGGGGCGGTGGCAAGTCTGGCAGCCGGGCCGCTACCAGGCCATGAATCACCCACACGATACCTCAGACGTCCGCAAAGCGGCCAGAAAGAGGCCGCTTCATGTCCTCGCTCTACGCCCGGAAAGCGGCCACGCTGTTGCACCACCACCCGCTGAAGCCGGCAGGGAGCACCTACATGGCCACCCGCAAGACCCTCTCCACCGACACGTTCGGCCACCAGACGCACCCCTGGATCGGCAAGACAGTCACGGACATCGCCTGCCAGCAGACCGGCGAGTTAATGGCTGTGGTCATCGAACCGGCCGGATTCGCGTCGGGGGCACCGCGCGTGTCCCGGCTCGCGTACATCAAGGCGGCGTCGGGCATCGAGTGGTCCACGGCCCTCGCCAACGTCGAGCTCGCCGCCCCCTAAAGCTCCCGCCCCTTCTGCGGCGGCGGGAGGGGCGGGTACCAGCCACAGGAACTGTTGACTCCGGTTCTACTCGACCGTAAGTTCGACGCGTGACAGGGGCTACCGCGTGGGACAGGACTGGCAAAAGTGACACATCCACACGGGGTGTGAACGGACCGTATAGATATATGCGCGTCACACCCTTCCTGTAATTGGCATATGCCAGGCAAGATAAGGGTGTTCCACATGGCCGAAAGTGGGCATGCGGACCGCTATGGAATCAGGTCCCGGACGTGACAGTGGAGGACGGTAGCGATGCGGAGCAGGTGACTGTACCGAGCATCGGCCGCGCCGGCCTCGATGCGCTGATACGTGTTGCGTGAGATGTCGGCTGCCAGGAAAACCTGCTCCTGAGTCAGGTTGGCGTCTCTGCGCATGGCGACAATGCGCATGCCAAGGCGCTCGGCAGGAGTGAGCGGCGACGGTCTCGCCGCCTCTCGCGCCTGCTGTTGATCCCGGTCGTGCACCCACAAACGCTGTGGGTTTCATGATCATAAATCAGCCCCACAGCTGGGGCTTTTTGTGATCAAGGTCAGCCTCGATGCGTCGAGGCCTCAAAAGCTCGGCGCGACCAGGGTCCAATCCCCGATCGCGCCGAAGGGCCGCCCCGAGCTGCAGCACCCCATGCGCCGGCTCGCGGGTGAACCCTCACCGGATGTCCGTCAACGACGGACGGGCATCCGGTCCGACGAGTGAACCTCACAACCACGCCGTTGTGCGAGTCATTCGTTGGCCTAGATGCCGGGCCCGGATCTGTCATCGCCTCCGAGGGCGAAGATCCGGGCCCGGTCTCATGTGGGTGCCGAGTGGGGAAAGTGGGAAACAACTGGGAGCTGATCATGGTGAACAGTGATGAACACTGATTAACGGTGAGCACCCATCGCCACGAAATCGCAGGTGAAAGAGCTGGTCAGTGGCGTTGTCCCAGTTCAGACCGCCTCGGCCGACATGTACCCGGTGAGCATGTGCATGCTCAAGGGGACGTCCCGGCCGCCGGAGGCCGCCTTGATGTCGGCCTTGAACTGCGCCATGGCCGGGCTGGTCGACTCGAAGGGCTCGAACTGGATCAGGACGTGCACCCCGTCGAGGGCCTGGCGGGTGGCGTCCTGGGTGAGCAGCCCCGGGTCGTAGTCGGTGGGGTCGGAGAGCAGCCCCTTGTACCCGGCGCGCTTGAGGGCGGTGAACAGGCCGATGTTGTTCGGGGTCTGCATGACGGAAACGACCGCGTCGGGGGCCTTGCCGTCGCTGCCGGCGAGCACGTCCTTCACGTACGCCGACCAGTCGGACGGCACGGCGGTGGCCGGTACCGAGGCCTTGGCGTAGGAGACCGTGAACCCGGCGCTCGCGAAACCCTGCCGGAAGGTGCGGATGCCGAACTTCCCGGCGTCGCTGTCGTTGGCGATGATCGCGACCGACTTGCCCCGGGCCCCGCCGAGGAGCTGGGCGATGCCCTCGGGCCAGGTCTGGTTCAGGGTGCCGCCGGGGGAGGGGACCAGGCAGCCGTTGAAGCCGTAGAGGTACCGGGGGCCGCAGAAGGAGGGCAGCGTGCCCCAGCCGAAGGTGGGGACCTTCTCCTGCTCCAGGAAGTCGGCGCCGGAGAAGGTGACCGAGCTCATGGGGGCGACGGCGAAGACCTTGTCCTGCTGGACGAGTTTGCGGGCGGCGGCCATGTTCCTGGCGGGGTCCTGGCCGTCGTCCTCCGCGCCCAGGTAGTCGATCTTCCGGCCGTTGACGCCGCCCTCGGCGTTGGCCCGCAGGTACCGGGCCTTCGCCCCGAGGTCGGTGTCCTTCTTGCTGTAGCCGCCGGCGCTGGTCATGGAGACGATGCCGCCTACCTTGATCGAGTCGTCGGTCACCCCGCGGTAGTAGGCGCCGGCGGCGGCGTCGGGCGTGCCGGAGGAACCCGTGGTGGAGGCGGAGTTGCAGGCGGAGACGAGCGCGAGCGCGGCCGCCGCGGCGGCCAGGGTGCGGATCGGTCGCGGCATGTGTGGGATCCCCTCCGGTCGGAATCCCCGCATTCTGTGCGTGACCTGACGCATCGTCAATATTGTCGACGCATCGAAGTGACGGATCGTCAGATAAGGCTGGGCGTGCGGCCGCGCGGGCCCTGACGGCCGGACGGCCCGGACGGCCCGCAGCCGGTCAGGGCTGGTAGAGGGCCGCCACCTCCATCGCGTACGCCTTTTCGATCGCCCGGCGCTTCAGCTTCAACGAGGGCGTCAGCAGGCCCCGTTCCTCCGTGAACTGCTCCGCCAGCACCCGGAAGGTGCGGATCGCCTCGGCCTGCGAGACCAGCGTGTTCGCGGCCACCACCGCCCGCCGCACCTCCGCCGTCAGGTCCGGGTCGTGGACCAGCTGCGCCGCCGGCAGCTGCGGGCGCCCGCGCATCGACAGCCAGTGCGCCACCCCCTCCATGTCCAGCGTGAGCAGGGCCGCCACGTACGGCCGGTCATTGCCCACCAGCACGCACTGCGCGACCAGCGGATGCGAACGCACCCGCTCCTCCAGGGCGGTCGGCGCGACGCTCTTGCCGTTGGAGGTCACCAGGATCTCCTTCTTGCGCCCGGTGATCGTCAGGTACCCGTCCTCGTCCAGCCGCCCGAGGTCCCCGGTCGCCAGCCAGCCGCCGCGGAGCACCTCCTCGGTGGCGCGCGGGTCGTTCAGGTACCCGGAGAAGACGTGCCCCCCGTGCAGCCAGACCTCTCCGTCGTCCGCGATGTGCACCGTACTGCCCGGGATCGGCCGGCCGACCGTGCCGTACTTCGTCGCCCCGGGCGGGTTCGCGGTCGCCGCCGCGCACGACTCGGTCAGGCCGTAGCCCTCGAACACCGTGATCCCGGCCCCGTCGAAGAACAGCCCGAGGCGGCGCGACATCGCAGACCCGCCCGACATGGCGTGCCGCACCCGGCCGCCCATCGCCTCGCGGACCTTCCCGTACACCAGCTTCTCGAACAGCTGGTGCTCCATGCGCAGCCCCGCCGAAGGCCCCGGCCCGATGCCGAACGCCTTCTGCTCGCGCGCCTCCGCGTACCGCACGGCCGTCTCGACCGCCCGGTCGAAGGGCCCCGTACGCCCCTCCGCCTCCGCCTTGCGGCGGGCCGCCGCGAAGACCTTCTCGAAGACGTACGGGACCCCCAGCACGAACGTCGGCCGGAACGCCGCGAGGTCCGGCAGCAGCTCGGCCGCCGCCAGCACCGGCTGGTGCCCCAGCTTCACCCGGGCCCGGACCGCCGCCACCTCCACCATCCGCCCGAAGACGTGCGCGAGCGGCAGGAACAACAGGGTGGAGGGCTGTTCCCCGGGCCCCGCCCGGAAGACCGACTCCCAGCGGGCCACCATCGTGTCGGCCTCGTACATGAAATTGCCGTGCGTCAGCACACAGCCCTTGGGGCGCCCGGTGGTCCCCGAGGTGTAGATGATCGTGGCGACGGCGTCGGGCGTGACCGCGGCGCGGTGGCGGTGCACCAGGTCCTCCGCGACCCCGTGGCCGTCCGCGACGAGCGCGTCGACCGCCCCGGCGTCCAGCTGCCACAGCCGCCGCAGGTGCGGCAGCCGCTCGATGACCGACCCGACGGTCATCGCCTGGTCCTCGTCCTCGACGACGCAGGCGGTGCAGTCGGAATCCTGCAGGATCCAGTGCACCTGCTCGACGGACGAGGTCGGGTACACGGGCACGGGCTGCGCGCCGATCGCCCACAGGGCGAAGTCGAACAGCGTCCACTCGTACCGGGTGCGGGACATCACGGCGACCCGCTCCCCGAACCGGACCCCCTGGGCGAGCAGCCCCCGCGCCAGCGCGAGCACCTGCGCGGCCAGCTCCCCGGAGGTCACGTCCCGCCAGACCCCGTCCTCCTTCCGCCCGAGCACCACCCGGCCGGGGTCCTCCCGGGCGTGCCGGAAGACGGCGTCGGCAAGCCCGCCGACAGGCGCCTCCGTCACGACTGGTGGCACGGTGATCTCGCGCATGCCCCGCTCCTCTCCGCGCAGCGCGGCGACGCTACCCCACACCTCCGCACGGTTGATCACCGGGCGAAGACCTCCACAAGACCTCCCCAGGGGCAGGTGGGGAAGGGTGGGCCGCCAGGGAAACTCCCCCCGGCGCCGGTCCGGAAACGCGGAACGGCCCGCCGATCGTGTGCGCGGTTGTGGTGCGGTCGGGCGTGCTCAGCGGTCCGCGGCCGCGGGCCCGCCCGGAACGAAGGAGTCCAGTGCCGTGTCGAAGTGGCTGCGCGCCTCCGCGAGCCGGCCGACGGGTGCCGACACCCACACGTCGTACAGCCGGCCGTCGTCCTCCCAGCAGACGTCGAACGTGTGCCGGGCGCCCTCGGAGGTGCTGAAGCCGTTCCAGGTGAACTCCCAGAGGGCGGCGGGCAGTCCGTTGTGCGTGGTCGGGACGACCGTGCCGTCGCGGTATCCGGGATTGGTGGCCGGGCCGTTCGCGTGGGCGAGCCGCATCACGCCGACCGGCCCGGCGGGCGCCGCCGCCTGGAGCTTGACGCCGATCCGGAAGGCGCCGTCCGGGGAGACGTAGACGACCCGCTGGTCGTCGGTGGTGCGCTGGAAGCCGGCGGGCACGGCGAGGCTGAAGCCCTCCGCGTCGGACACCGACCGGTACCCGGCGGGCGCGGGCTTCGCGGCCTCACCCGCCGCCGGCACCGTGCGCGCGGGCCGGGGCGTGCCCGGGGCGGACGGGGCGGGGACGGACGGGGCGGGGGAGTGCGTGGCGGGAGCGGCGCCGGCGGAGTCCGTCGCCCCGTGCGCACCGTCGCCGAAGCGGGAGGTGAGCAGCACCGCGCCGCCGACCGCGACGACGAGGAGCACCGCGATCAGCCCCGCCCGCACGGCGGCCGGGACCCGCCGGACCTGACGGGCCTGCTCCGCTGAGGGGCCGGAGGGCCGGGTGACGTGCTCGGTCGGCGCGTAGCCGACCGCCGCGGCGGCGCCGGGCGCCGGGGCCGGGGCGAGCACCCGTTCGACGGCGGGGACCGTTCCGGTGCTCACGTAGGCCGACAGCAGCCGCTCGGCCTCCGCCGCCCCCATCCGCCGCTCCGGGGCCCGCTCCAGCAGGCCGCGGATCACCGGGGCCAGCGGCCCCGCCTGCGCCGGGGGCCGGATCTCGTCGTGGACGACGGCGTGCAGCACCCCGCCGAGCGAATCGCGGTGGAACGGCGACTTGCCCGTCAGGGCCGTGCACAGCAGGACCCCGAGCGACCACAGATCGGACTCGGGACCCGCGGACGCCCCCTGCATCCGCTCGGGCGAGGTGTATTCGGGCGAGCCGACGAACGCACCGGTCTCGCTGATCGTGGTGGACCCCGCGAGCCGCGCGATGCCGAAATCGGTGAGCACCACCCGCCCGGTGCCCGCCTCCATGAGGACGTTGGCGGGCTTGACGTCCCGGTGCAGCACCCCGCGCGCGTGCGCCGCGGTCAGGGCGCCGAGCAGGGCGAGCCCCATCCGCGCGGTCCCGGCGGGGTCGAGCGGCCCGTCGCCGCCGAGCCGGTCGGCCAGCGAACCGCCGTCGACGAGCTCCATGACGATGTGGGGCCGCCCGTCGTGCTCCACCACGTCGTGCACCACGACGACGTGCGGATGCCTGACCTGTGCGACGGTCCGGGCCTCCCGCAGGGCGCCCCTGGTGTCCGTGCCCCCCTCGACGTGCAGCTCCTTGACGGCCACGGGCCGCCCGAGCAGTTCGTCGCAGGCCCGCCAGACGGTCCCCATGCCGCCTCTGCCCAGCCGCTTCTCCAGCCGGTAGCGCCCGGCGATCACCCTGCTGCCGTCCGGCCCGTCGTGCGACACGTTGCTTCCCCTCCGACCCCGTGCGCCCATGATGCCGCACCGCGGGATCCACCCCCGCGCCCTGCGGAGCACAACGCAAAAAACCCCACCGAAGTGGGGTTCTCGCTCTGTGTCCGAGGGGGGACTTGAACCCCCACGCCCGATAAAGGGCACTAGCACCTCAAGCTAGCGCGTCTGCCATTCCGCCACCCGGACCGGTGGTCGGCCCCGGTTTCCCGCGGCGACAAGGACAACAATAGCAAAGGATCGGCGTGCCTCCGACCAGGTATTCGGGCCGGGCCGCTCGCTGACCTGCACGCATGTCCCGGCGGATCGACGAGGCCCCGCGTCTCGCGGGCTACGCGGCCGGCTCGGCGCGCTCGGCCCTCAGCCAGTCGTCGTTGTGCTGCCACGCGTAGAGGGTCGTGCCGTCCATGTAGGCGTAGTAGAGGCCGCAGCGCGCGGTCGCCCTGCCCCGGGCGTCCGCCGGGAACCAGCCCTGCGCCATCGGGACCTCCTGCGCCTTCGGCCGGGGCTCGGTCGTGCAGGCGGTGGGGAGCCGCTCGTCCGGCAGGGTCGCCTTCAGGAGGCGGTCACCGCCGGTCGTCCGCAGCGCGTACCGCACCGACGTCGCCTCGTCCGCCAGCCAGCGCGGGACCGAGGCCCGGGCCGACTTCGCCTCGGCGCCCGTCGCGTACGCGTCCGTCTCCTGGTGGCGGTCGTCGTACCAGTCGGCCGCGGCCGGCAGGGCGACGACGGTGGCGAGCCCCACCACCGACACGACTGCGGCGATGGTCAGGGTGACGGACCTGCGGATCATGCGGAGTTCACTTCCCTCGGCGGCTGGCGGCGTGCCCCCCATCCTGCGGCCCGGCCCGGGGCCGGCGCGTCCCTCCGCGGGGCGGGATCCGCGTACATCTCAGGTCGTACGGCCCCGAAGCGCACCCGGATGGCGATACGTGCTGGACACCACGGGCACCGAGGCGGTCGGATGAGCGCCGCACGTCTGCATCCAGGGGGAGCCACGCATGGAAACACCGCACCGCGTCAGCACGTTGGAGCTCTTCTTCGACCTCGTCTTCGTCTTCACCATCACGCAGCTGACGGTGCTGCTGGCGGACGACATCGGCTTCCGGGCCGCGGGCCAGGTGCTGGTGATCTTCACCGTGCTGTTCTGGATGTACGGGGGCTACGCCCACCTGACCAACCAGGTGCCGCCCGACCGCACCGTGCGCAGGGTGCTGCTGATCCTGGCCATGGGGGCGTTCCTGGTGTGCGCGCTGGCGGTGCCGACCGCGTTCGGGGCCGGCGGGGTCGCCTTCGGCATCGGGTACGTGTGCGTCGTCCTCGTGCACAGCGCCCTCTACACGCAGGCCCACGGCTCCGGGGTGCTCTGGTTCGCGCTGCCCAACCTGCTGTCCGCGCTGTCGGTGCTGGCCGCCGGGTTCTTCGACGGACCGCCCGCCTGGGGGTTGTGGATGCTCGCCCTGCTGATCCAGTTCGCCGTGCCGCAGCTGGTGCAGCGGGTGGCGGCGAGCGGGGCGGAGTCCGCCGGGGCCGTGACCGAGGCGACGACCGTGACGACGGTCGGCGACCAGCTCGGCGGCATGAGCGCCGAGCACCTCGTGGAGCGGCACGGACTGCTGCTGATCATCGTCTTCGGCGAGTCCGTCATCGCGATCGGCATCGGGACCGGCTCGCTGCCCCTGTCCGTGGGGATCGCCGGCGGCGCCTTCCTCGCGCTCGCCGTCGCGTCGGCACTGTGGTGGATGTACTTCGTTCGCGACGAGGGCCGGGCCGAGGAGGTCTTCGCCGAGACCGCCCCGGAGAAGCGGTTCAAACTGGCGATGCTCGCGTACTACTACGCCTTCCTGCCCATGCTGCTCGGGATCGCCGCCTTCGCGGCCGGCGTCAAGAAGACCATCGGGCACCTGGGCGAGCACCTGCACACCGGCCCCGCGCTCGCCCTGGCCGGCGGGGTCGCCGTCTACCTCGCCGGGGACCTGGCCTTCCGGGCCGTGCTCGGGATCGGCCCGGCCCGGTTCCGGGCGGCGGCGCTGGTGCTCGCCCTGGCGACGGTACCGGCCGGCACGGGCGCCGCCGGGCTCTGGCAGCTGCTCGCCCTGGTCGTCGTACTGCTGGCGGCGCTGTGGGCCGAGGTCCGCTGGACCCCGGGCTGCACCACGGCGGCCGGACGGCCTACGGGCAGCGGATGACCTGGCCCGCGTAGGAGAGGTTGCCGCCGAACCCGAAGAGGAGGACGGGGGCGCCGGTGGGGATCTCGCCGCGCTGCACCAGCTTCGACAGGGCCATCGGGATGCTGGCCGCGGAGGTGTTGCCGGAGTCCACGACGTCGCGGGCCACGACCGCGTTCACGGCGCCGATCTTCGCGGCCAGCGGCTCGATGATCCGCAGGTTCGCCTGGTGCAGGACGACGGCGGCCAGCTCCTCGGGGGCGACCCCGGCCTTCTCGCACACCTTGCGCGCGAGCGGCGGGAGCTGGCTCGTGGTCCAGCGGTAGACGGACTGGCCCTCCTGCGCGAACACCGGCGGGGAACCCTCGATGCGGACCGCGTGGCCCATCTCCGGGACCGAACCCCACAGCACCGGGCCGATGCCGGGCTCCTCGCAGGCCTCGACGACGGCGGCGCCCGCACCGTCGCCGGTCAGCACGCAGGTGGTGCGGTCGCTCCAGTCGGTGATCTCGGTCATCTTGTCGGCGCCGATGACCAGGGCGCGGGTGGCCGAACCGGCGCGGATCGCGTGGTCGGCGGTGGCCAGGGCGTGCGTGAACCCCGAACAGACCACGTTCAGGTCCATGACGGCCGGGCTGCCGCCCATGCCCAGCTTGGCGGCGACACGGGCGGCCATGTTGGGCGACCGGTCGATCGCGGTGGAGGTGGCCACCAGGACGAGGTCGATGTCGTCGGGGGACAGGCCGGCCCCGGCGAGGGCCTTGCCCGCCGCCTGGAAGGCCAGCTCGTCCACCGGCTCGTCGGCGCCCGCCATGTGCCGGGTCTTGATGCCGACCCGGGAGCGGATCCACTCGTCGTTGGTGTCGACCACGGCCGCGAGGTCCTCGTTGGTGATCACTTTCGCGGGCTGGTAGTGCCCTAGCGCCACCACGCGTGAACCGGTCATGGGCGGGGTCCCCCCTTGTACGGAAGTCAGGATCGACCCAGCTTGACCTGCTACCGGTCGGTACAGGTGCACGTGACCCAACAGGATTACCGCCCCTGAATTTGGAGATTCCGGAGGATCTTCCTGCCGGGAGCGCCGTACGGCGGCGATCCGGGAGAATGGGCCCGTCAGCAGCACGACGGAGTGCGCGACGAAGACAGAACGGGCGGGCTGATCACATGGGACGGGTCACCGAGCGCCGTCGCGTCATACGGGTACGGAACGGGGCGACCGCGATCCGCCCGGACACGCTGGTGGCCGAGGAGCCGCTGGAGATACGGCTGAACGGCAAGCCGCTCGCCATCACGATGCGCACCCCCGGCGACGACTTCGCCCTGGCGGTGGGCTTCCTGGTCAGCGAGGGCGTACTCGGCTCCGCGTCGGACGTCCGGGCCGTGACCTACTGCGAGGGCGCGACCGAGGACGGCTCGAACACGTACAACGTCGTCAACGTGCAGCTCGCGCCCGGGGTCGCGGTGCCCGACATCACCCTCGAACGCAACGTCTACACCACCTCCTCCTGCGGCCTGTGCGGAAAGGCCAGCCTGGACGCGGTGCGCACGGCCACCCGCTTCCCGCTCCGGCGCGGCGCCGACGACACCGTACGCATCCCCGTGGAGCTCCTCGGCGAGCTGCCGGACCGGCTCCGCGCGGCGCAGAAGGTGTTCGACCGCACCGGTGGTCTGCACGCGGCCGGGCTGTTCTCGCCGCAGGGCGAGCTGCTGGACCTGCGGGAGGACGTCGGCCGGCACAACGCCGTCGACAAGATCGTCGGCCGGGCCTTCCAGGCCGGCCTGCTCCCGCTGGCGGGCGCGGTGCTGCTGGTGTCGAGCCGGGCCTCCTTCGAGCTGGCGCAGAAGGCGGTCATGGCCGGCATCCCGGTCCTCGCCGCCGTCTCGGCACCGTCCTCGCTGGCCGTGGACCTGGCCCTGGAGTCGGGCCTGACCCTGGTCGGATTCCTGCGCGGCCCGGACATGAACATCTACGCCGGCGAGGAGCGGATCACCTGGTGAGCACCGGGCTCCGCCGATTCCGGGCCGGACGGGCCCGGCGCCCGGATGGTCCGGCCCGTCACGCCGCCGGCGAGGGCGAACGGGATCACGCCCGCCCCCGGGCGTGAGGCGTCACGCCCGGGTCACCTCAGCGGCCCCGGCGGGCGCTCCGCCTCGCCTTGGCCGCCGGCGTCGGCTCGGGCTTCGGCGCCTCGATGCGGAGCAGGTCCAGCGTCGCCGGGATCGGGGTGACACCCGGGCCGCCCGCTTCCGCCCAGGCGATGACCTCGTCCGTGGCGGTGTCGTCCAGGGCCCAGCCGAACCAGGCCGCACGGGCACCCCGGCGGCGCGCCTCGCTGGTGGGCTGGACGACGATGACATTGGCCTGCGCGCACGGCCCGAGGCACTCGCTCGTACGGACGGCCAGCCGGCCCTCCGACGCCGCGGCGGCCTCGCGCAGCCGGGCCAGCTGCCCGGCGTGGTCGGAGCCGGGGTTCTTGCGGGGGTCCCCGCAGCAGCAGCCCCGGCAGACCACGAGGGTGCAGGGGCGTTCGGCGTGGGCGGCGAGCGGGCGTATCCAGGTCACCGCCGCACGTTACCGGGCCTGCGGTGCGGGGTGTTGGACGCCGGGGGAGACCTCCACCACATGTCCGGCGGGCAGTTCGGCCCCGGTCGCGGTCGCGGCCCCGGCCCCGGACTCGGCGGGCGGGTCCGCCTCCGCGGCGCGGCGGCGCGCCAGCACCGCGCACACCATCAGCTGCATCTGGTGGAACAGCATCAGCGGCAGCACGGCGAGGCTCGCCTGGGCCCCGAACAGCACGCTGGCCATGGGCAGTCCGGCCGCGAGGCTCTTCTTCGACCCCGCGAACTGGATGGCGATCCGGTCCGCCCGGCCGAACCCGAGCCGCTTCGCCCCGTACCAGCTGACCAGCAGCATCACGGCCAGCAGCACGGCCTCCACCACCAGCAGGGCGCCCAGGCGCGGGGCGCTGACCCGGTGCCAGATCCCGGCGGCCGTACCGGCGCCGAACGCGGTGTAGACGACGAGCAGGATCGAGCCGCGGTCGACGTGACCCAGCACCCTCTTGTTCCGGGCCAGGAAACCGCCGACCCAGCGGCGCAGGGCCTGGCCCAGCAGGAACGGCAGCAGCAACTGCACGACGATCCTGAGGAGGGAGCCGGGGGAGAACCCGCCCGCGCTGCCGCCGAGCAGGCCGGCGGCGAGGAGCGGGGTGAGGACGATGCCGGCGAGGGACGAGAAGGAGCCGGCGCAGATCGCGGCGGGGACGTTGCCGCGGGCGATCGACGTGAAGGCGATCGAGGACTGGATCGTCGAGGGAACCAGGCACAGGAACAGCAGCCCGCTGTACAGCGGCGGCGTCAACAGCGCCGGAACCAGGCCGCGGGCCGCCAGCCCGAGCACCGGGAACAGCACGAACGTGCAGGCCAGCACGGTGAGGTGGAGCCGCCAGTGGCGCAGGCCGTCGAGGGCCTCCCGGGTGGAGAGCCGGGCCCCGTACAGGAAGAACAGCAGGGCCACCGCCCCGGTCGCGGCGCCCTCGGCGACGGAGGCGGCCGGGCCGCGGGCCGGGAGCAGGGCGGCGAGGCCGACGGTCCCGAGGAGGGCCAGGAGGTACGGGTCCAGCGGAAGCCAGGCGGGTGGGTGCGGGCGGCGCATGTACGGGGGCTCTCCGGTCGGCGGCACGGGGCGGGCCCGTCCATCGTCGGGCCTGCCCCGGTCATCGGGAAACCCGTACACCGTGCTCACTGCCATTGCGGTTCGTGATGACCGGGGCGCAGGATGGGGCCATGTACGACCCCGCCCAGCTGCGCACGTTCCTCACGGTGGCCCAGACCCTCAGCTTCACGCAGGCCGCCGCCCGGCTCGGGGTCCGGCAGTCCACCGTCAGCCAGCACGTACGAAAGCTGGAGGAAGCCACCGGGCGGCCGCTCTTCCTGCGGGACACGCACAGCGTGGAACTGACCGAGGACGGCGAGGCGCTGCTCGGCTTCGCCCGGACCATCCTGGAGGCGCACGAGCGGGCCGCGGCCTGGTTCACCGGGACCCGGCTGCGGGGACGGCTGCGGTTCGGGGCGTCGGAGGACTTCGTGCTGACCCGGCTGCCGGAGATCCTGGAGGGCTTCCGGCACGAGCACCCCGAGGTGGAGCTGGAGCTGTCGGTCGAGCTGTCCGGGACCCTGCACGAACGGCTCGACGCGGGCCGGCTCGACCTCGTCCTGGCGAAGCGGCGCGGACCGGGCGACGAGCGGGGCCGGCTGGTGTGGCGGGACCGGATGGTGTGGATCGGGGCGGAGGGGCTGCGGGTGGACCCGGAGCGGGCCGTGCCGCTGATCGTCTTCCCGCCGCCGGGCATCACCCGGGCCCGGGCGCTGGAAGTGCTGGAGCGGGAGGGCCGGGCGTGGCGGATCGCCTGCACCAGCGGCAGCCTCAGCGGGCTGGTGGCGGCGGCGCGGGCGGGGCTCGGCGTGATGGCCCACACCCGGGGGCTGATCCCGCCGGGGCTGGTCCGCGTGCCGGGGCTGCCGGACCTGGGGGCGGTGGAGTTCGCACTGCTGCGGGGCGAGCGGGGCGAGCGGGGCTCGCCGGCGGCGGAGGCCCTGGCGACCGCGATCCTCTCCGGCGCGGACCGCCTGACCCGCCCGGCCTAGCGCCTTCGTCGTGCCGCCTCCGGCGGCCGTCCGGTACCGCTCGCCGCGGCTGCTGACGCGGTGGCGCACCCGGCGCTGCCGGGAGGCCGCTCCCCGGGTCCCCCGGTCCCCGGGCCCTCCGCGCCGGGGGACGGAGGGCGCCCGGTGGGGGCTACGTGCTCAGGACCAGGAGGTGGTGGGCCGTGGGGAGGCTGCCCGGGGTGAGGGGGGCGAAGGTCCGGGGGAGGGACAGGCGCGGCGGGTCGGATTCCGGCAGGGGGGCGAAGAAGTACGCGGCCTCCGCGGCGGTGTCGCTGACCAGGTGGGGGCCGGCCGCAGAGGCCGCCCCGCGGGTCAGCGGGGTGCGGAAGAGCATGCGCAGGTGGCGCAGGGCTTCCGGGGTGACCCGCGCGGGGTCCGGCACCGGGCCGGCCGGCGCGGTGTCCGGCCCGGCGTCCGGCCCGGCGTCCGGCGGGATCGCCCCCGACAGCAGCAGCGCCAGGAGCACCGGGACGGCCTTGCGGCGCAGGGCCTGCGTCGCTTCGTGCAGCCGGTGGGCGTGTGCCGCGGGCAGCGACAGCGCGAGGCTCCCGGCCGCGTCGCCGGTCGCGATCGGGACCGCCGAGCAGACCACGCCCGGCGCGTACTCGCGCAGGTCGTACACCGGCGTCCCCGGGGCGACCGCGTCCAGCGCGGTGAACAGGACCCGGCTGTCGGTGATCGTCTGCGGGGTGAGCCGGGCCGGCCGGTACCGGGCGACGTGGTCGCGGCGCCGTTCGTGGTCCAGCTGGGCCAGCAGGCACTTGCCGGCGGCGCTGGCGTGCGCGGCGGTCCTGAAGTCCACCCACTCCCGCACCGGCGGCGCCGCCGGCCCGTCGGCCATCTGGGTGAGCCGGACCTCCCCGTCCGCGTACCGGCTCAGGTACACGGCCGCGCCCGCGCTGTCCCGGGCCAGGGCCAGCGTGCGCTGGAGCTGGCCCGCCAGGCCCCCGCCGCCGGGGGCGGCGAGCCGGTCGAGGGCGGGCCCGCGCGCGTACACGCCGGCGCCCGGCCGGTACGCGTACTCCTCCTCGCACAGCATGGCCAGCAGCGGCCGCAGTTCCGCCTCGGCCAGGCCGGACTCCCGCCCCAGCTGGGCGCCCCGCACCCCCAGCGGATGCCTGTCGAGGACCCGTACGACGGCCAGCGCGCGCCCCGCCTGCGCCAGGGCCTCGCTCGTCC